>JBKJLN010000144.1:0-3832 GCA_046596935.1 Acidimicrobiales bacterium | reverse complement strand
GCGGAGGCAACGACATGAGCACCCGCCCGGCCGGTCAGGCCAACATCTTCCACCGCCTCTATCACGGCGAGACCAGCTTCAATTTCGTGGGCCGAACCCGACAGTGGCTGATCCTCTCCGGGGTCGTCCTGTTCATCGGGCTGATCTCGCTGGTGGCGCTTCGCGGCCTGAACTTCGGCATCGACTTCCGAGGAGGAACGGCCTGGGAGGTGCCGACGAAGTCGCCGTCGGTCAGCGATGCCCGCGCCGCCCTCGATCCGCTGGGCCTGTCCGAGGCCAAGGTGCAGGTGCTCGGCACCAACATCCTGCGGGTCCAGGCCGATGCCGAGGCCGGCACCGTGGCCGAACGCAAGGCTCGACAGAGCGCGGTGAGCACAGCCTTGGCCAAAGCCGAGGGCATCGACCCCTCCCTCGTGAGCGTCAGCGAAGTCGGTCCGTCGTGGGGCGGGGAGATCACCAACAAGGCCGTGCGGGCACTCATCGCCTTCTTGGTCGTGATCACGCTGTACATCTCGTTCCGCTTCGAACCCAAGATGGCGCTCGCCGCGCTCGCCGCGCTCTTCCACGACATCTTGATCACCGTCGGCATCTACTCGTTGTCGGGGTTCGAGGTCACCCCCGCCACCGTGGTGGCCTTCCTCACCATCCTCGGCTACTCGCTGTACGACACCATCGTGGTGTTCGACAAGGTCGAGGAGAACACCCGGGGCCTGGCGGCGTCCGGCCGGATGACCTACGGCGACATGGTGAACCTGTCCATGAACCAGGTGCTGATGCGCTCGATCAACACGTCGCTCGTGGCCATTCTGCCGATCTTCTCGATCCTGTTCGTCGGGGCCTTCCTGCTCGGAGCCACGACGTTGCAGGACTTCGGTCTGGCGCTCATGATCGGCCTGCTCACGGGTGCCTACTCCTCGATCTTCATCGCCTCGCCACTGCTGGCCGTGCTGAAGGAGCGCGAGCCCCGCTACCGCGCCATCCGGGATCGCCTGGCCGCTCGGGGCGGCGTCGGCGGCCCACTCACGCCGGCCGCAGCCGCCGCTGCATCCGGCGGCCTCTCCACCCGGGTCGCGGCCAGGAACCAGACGGTGGCCTCGGCCGACGAAGAGTTCGACGACGGGGATGGTGTCTCGGCCCCGACGCGGACGAATGCTCCGCAGACGGTTCGGACGAACCGGACAGGGCAGCCGCCACGTCCCCGGAAGAAGAGTCGCCGCCGGTAGTCTTGGGCCATGGGAGACGACGCCGGGTGGCTCAAGGAGCACATCCGCGACATCCCTGATTTCCCCAAGGCGGGCGTCGTCTTCAAGGACGTCACGCCGTTGTTGGCGAATGCCGACGCCTTTCGCTCGACCATCGATGCCCTCGTCGGCGCCTTCGACGGCCGGGCGATCGACAAGGTCCTCGGTGTCGAGGCGCGGGGCTTCATCGCGGCCGCCCCCGTCGCCTACCGCTTCGGCGCCGGTTTCGTGCCCGTGCGTAAGGCCGGCAAGTTGCCGTGGCACATCGAGAAAGAGCAGTACGAACTCGAGTACGGCACCGATCTCCTCGAGATCCATCGCGATGCCGTGTCGCCGGGCGAGCGAACGCTCATCGTCGACGACGTGTTGGCCACCGGTGGCACCGCCGCCGCGACCGTGCGGTTGGTGGAGAAGCTCGGCGGCGTCGTCGTCGGCCTCGGTTTCATGATCGAACTGGCCTTCCTCCAGGGTCGGTCCAAACTCGAGGGACACGACATCGTCTCTCTCATCACCTACGACTGAGGGGAGGGGAGAGGAAAGCGTGGCCACGGCCGAACGAGTCACCAACCGGGTCTTGCCATGGCGGCGCCACAACCCCGCCGGCGCCATACCCGACGAGCTCGCCCCGGTCCTTGCTGCCTTCCGCTCGCACCCTCGCCACGTCAAGGCCGACACCGGGCTGATCCGTGCCGCATTCGACGTGGCCGAGCGGGCCCACGCCGATGTGGTCCGCCAGTCGGGCGAGGCGTACATCAGCCATCCGTTGGCGGTCGCCCAGATCCTGGCCGAGATCGGCCTCGACGACATCACCCTGGCCGCCGCCCTCCTCCATGACGTCGTCGAGGACACGGGCATCACCATCGAAGAGGTGTCGCGCGACTTCGGTCCGCTCGTCGCCTCCATCGTCGACGGCGTCACCAAGCTCGAGCGCATCAGTTTCGAGACCAAAGAGGCCCAGCAGGCGGCGTCGATGCGCAAGATGCTGCTGGCGATGGCCAACGACCCTCGGGTCATCTACATCAAGTTGGCCGATCGCCTCCACAACATGCGGACGATCGCCGCCATGGCCGAGCACAAGCAGAAGCGCACGGCCCAGGAAACGCTCGACATCTACGCCCCGCTGGCCCATCGCCTCGGGATCCAAGAGGTCAAGTGGCAGTTGGAGGACCTGTCCTTCAGCGTCATCCACCCCAAGCGCTACGCCGAGATCGAGCAGATGGTCGCCATCCGCTCTCCCGGGCGTGACATCTACATCGCCCAGGTGCTCGAGGTCGTGCGCGATCGGTTGGCCGACCATCACATCGAGGCCGACGTCACCGGGCGGCCGAAGCACCTCTACTCCATCTACGAGAAGATGGTTGTAAAGGGCAAGGAGTTCAACGAGATCTTCGACCTCGTCGGCATCCGGGTGCTGTTGGCCTCGCAGAAAGATTGCTACGCCGCCCTCGGCGCCATCCACGCGACCTGGAACCCGGTGCCCGGACGCTTCAAGGACTACGTCGCCACCCCCAAGTTCAATCTGTACCAGTCGCTGCACACGACCGTCGTCGGTCCGCAGGGCCAGCAGATCGAGTTCCAGATCCGGACGTCGGAAATGCACGCGCGGGCCGAGTTCGGCGTGGCCGCCCACTGGGGGTACAAGGAGAACACGGCCGTCGAGACGACGACGCCCGACGCCGCCTGGTTGCGGCGCATCGTTGACTGGCAGTCCGACACCGTTGATCCGGCGGAGTTCTTCGAGTCGCTGAAGCACGACCTCGAGCAGGACGAGGTCTACGTCTTCACCCCCAAGGGCGACGTCATGTCGCTGCCGGTCGGATCGACCCCGGTCGACTTCGCCTACGCCGTGCACACCGAGGTCGGGCATCACTGCATCGGCGCCCGGATCAACGGCAACATGGCCCGTCTCGATCAGAAGCTGTCCTCCGGCGACACCGTCGAGGTCACGCTGTCGAAGCTGGCCAAGGGCCCGTCGCGCGACTGGGTCGACATCGTCGCCTCGCCGCGCGCACGCAACAAGATCCGTCAGTGGTTCTCCCGTGAGCGCCGTGAGGACGCCATCGAGAACGGGCGCGACGACCTGGCCAAGGCCCTGCGTCGCGAGGGCCTTCCGGTGCAGAAGCTGACGACCTCGCCGGTGCTGGTCACGTTGGCCGAGTCGATGCATTACGCCGACCTCGAGTCGCTGCACGTGGCCATCGGCGAGGGCCACGTGTCCGCGCAGTCGGTCGCCCAGCGCCTGGCGAAAGAACTCCGGGGCGGCGAGCACGAGGAGCAGCTACCGGCAACGGTGAGCGCCCCTCGCCGGCGTTCGAACGCGGCGTCGACGGGTGTCTACGTTGAGGGCCTCGACGACGTCATGATCCGGCTGTCGCGGTGCTGCACGCCGGTGCCAGGCGACGAGATCATCGGATTCGTCACCCGCGGCCGCGGCGTGTCGATCCACCGTGGCGACTGCGCCAACGCCGCCGCCCTGATGTCGTCACAGGAGACTCGCCTCATCGAGGTCGAGTGGGATCGCGAGGCCGTCGGCTCGTTCGCCGTGTCGGTCGAGCTCAAGGCGCTCGACCGCACCCGGCTCCTGGCCGACG
>JBKJLN010000137.1:0-5208 GCA_046596935.1 Acidimicrobiales bacterium | reverse complement strand
CTGGTTGAGCCCGTTGATCATGTCCTTCATGCGCTGCATCTGGGCTTCGTCGATGTTCTGCATGGCGCCGGCCATCTGGTTGAACTGACTCTGCATCAGCTGTTGGCGGAGCTTGTCGAGCAACTCGTCGAACTTCTCGCGAGCCTCGCTCGAGGTGAACTCGTAGTTCTGCAGGTCCTTCACCTGACCGGCGAGGTCGGGCGGAAGCAGATCGAGTTGTTCGCGGCGCTCCTGGGTCACCTCATCGGTGATCTCCTGGCGACGCTTGTCCCCCGATTCGGCCGCCTCCTGCTGCAGCTCATCGAGCGAGCTGCGCTCCTGATCGACCACGTCGCGCAGCTCCTGGGCGATGTCGTCGTAGGCACCGCCGAGGTCGTACTGCTCGAGCTGGTCGCGGCGCTTGCGACGAAGCTTCTCCAGCAGCTCTCGCATGCCCTGCACCCGCTGGTCGTTCTGATCGCGGAAGCCCTGTTGCATCATCCGGCGCAAGGCCGAGTTGACGTCGCCGTTGTAAAGGATGTCGTTGGTCAGCTCGGCCAGGATGTCGTCGGCATCGAGCTCGAACCCAACCTGGGTGCCGTCCCAACGGGAGTAGTCGTATCGGCGCGGCATGGATGCACCTCCCTGGGCGGAACGATGTTGACCTTAGGTGTTCCCTAGTCGGAAGTTGGTGGCGTGAATCCCGCCTTCAGCTGCTCCCACAGCTGTTGGCTCGCCGCGAAGTTGCCCTCTGCGGTCTGGAAGTTCAGCGCGAACCCGTATTCGTCGCCGAGCACGAAACCCAGGTTGTAGGCGTGCAAGGCGGCCCCACCGCTTCGGTAGCTGTACTCCCACAGCGAGGCGTTGTCCGAGCCCTTGAACGAGGTCGGCGCGATCGAGATCTCTCGATAGTCCTCGTGCTTCTTGGCAAAGGAAGCCGACTGTTCTTCCCACGCCCTTTGAGCCGAGGGACCGGGCTCATCGGTCCAGTCGACCCGGAGATAGGTCCCGGTGGCCGGGTCGGTGAAGTCGGTGAGACTTTCGCCCCTCGGCCGCACCTGCCATCCCGCTGGGTGGGCGAGCGTGTATCCCGTTTTCTCATCTCGATAGGTCGCCCACCCGGCCGGGACCGTGGCTACAGCCGGCGCCTTCGCCTTGGCCGTCGTCGGAGCCGAGGTCGCCGCTTTCGGTTGTTCCTTCGGAGGGGTCGTTGCGTCGGTGACGAGAGCCGTATCCGGGCCGGATCCGCTGTCCTTGCTGGTCAGGAAGAGCGCCAGGGCAACGCCACCCAACAACAGCAAGAAGACCAGCGTCGTCACCGCGCCCAGCCCGCCGCGGCGGCGGCGCGGGACGGACGGGCGGGCGACCGGAACCACCTGGGTCTCAGCAGCTGCGGGCACATTGACCGCCGTCACCGTGTCCGCCATGCGAGCCGTCGGGGTCGCCGTCAGCGCAGTCGGGGCACCGGGTGTCGCGACAGCATCGAGAAGTCGCACCACCTCGTCGTGCGCAGCTCGCGTGGCGCTGTCCTTCACCAGTAGGCGGTCGAGGAGGGGCGAAAGGCCCCCGGCGTTCACCGTGGCCCGTGGCGGCTCGTTGACCACGGCGGTGAGGGTCGAGAGGGTGTCAGCGCGGCCGAACGGCGGCACCCCCTCGAGAGCGAAGTAGAGGGTGGCGCCGAGTGACCAGAGGTCGGCGGCGGGAGTGATGACACCGCCGGTCGCCTGTTCAGGCGCCATGTAGGCCGGCGACCCGATGACCAGGCCGGTCGCCGTCAGCTGAGGGTCACCATGCACCGAGGCGATACCGAAGTCGGCCAGCTTCACGGAGCCGTCCTCCCGCACCATCACGTTGCTCGGCTTGACATCACGGTGGACGACCCCGTTGGCATGGGCGGCGGCCAGTCCGTCGACGAGCTGCCGGCCGATGCGGGCCACTTCCGTCGGCGGCATCGGACCCCGTTCGGTTACGACGTCCTTGAGCGTCGGAGCGTCGACGAGCTCCTGAACGAGAAAGACGGTGCCCTCTTCCTCGACGACATCGAAGATGGTGACGAGCCGAGGATGACTCACCCGGGCGGCGGCTCGGGCTTCGCGCAAGACGCGCTGTCGGAGCGCCTCACGCTCGACCGCCGGCAGGTGCATCGGAAGCTCGACCTTCTTGACGGCCACCGGACGCTGCAACAGCAGATCCTGTCCCCGCCACACGGTGCCCATCCCGCCCTGGCCGAGCATTGCCCGTAACTCGTACCGACCGCCGATCGGGCGCGCGGCTACTTCATCTCGGGGCACGCGCACCTCCTACCCGATTCCGGACAAGACCTCACCGGACGCCAATGTGGTGGGGATGCCCGAAGGCCACACCATTCACCGCCTCGCTCTCGACCACCGGAAGGATCTGGTCGGAAAACCGGTGTCCGTCACGTCACCCCAAGGCCGCTTTGCCGAGTCCGCCGCCCGGGTCGACGAGCACACACTTCGCGGCGTCGAGGCCTACGGGAAGCACCTGTTCTACGACTTCGGCGACGGCGACCTCGTCCACGTCCACCTTGGTCTCTTCGGCAAGTTCTTGCGCCACCAGCCGCCTCCGCCGCTCCCTCGCGACACCGTGAGGATGCGGATGAGCGGGCTCGACGCCACGGTCGACCTGATCGGCGCCACCGAGTGCGCTCTGATCGACCCGTCGGTCCGCGACGCCATCGTCGCTCGCCTCGGGCCCGATCCGCTGCGTCGCGACGCCAAGCCGGAGCTGGCGTTCGCCAAGCTGCAGCGCCGCCGCTCGCCCATCGGAGCCGCACTCATGGACCAGTCGGTTCTGGCCGGCGTCGGCAACGTCTATCGGGCGGAGATCCTCTATGTGGCCGGGATCCATCCGGAGGCGCCGGCCAACGGCGTCACCCGCGAGCAGTTCGACGAGATGTGGTCGACACTCGTGGGCTGGCTCCGCCACGGGGTCAAGGACCGCACGATCATCACCGTCGATCCCAAGATCGTCGGCAAACCCCGCTCCCGGATTCGGCGGCGCGAGGCCCTCTGGGTCTACAAGCAGGACCACTGCCGCACCTGCGGCTCGGAGATCCGCCGCTGGGACCTCTCCGGCCGTTGGGCCTACGCCTGCGAGACCTGCCAACCGCTCTGACTTCACCGCCTCCCCGGCCTCCCCCGTTCTGGGGACGTATTTGAAGCGCTGAGCGGGACATCCGTCCCCAGAACGATCAGGACGGGATTCGTGTCGCACCCGGGCGGGATGCTCGGCGATGCACGAGATCGACCACTGCATCGACGCCATCGCCCGAGCCAACGACGACGTCATCGATCGGGGCCAGATCCTGGGCGTCGGCGGCTCCGACCACCTCATCGCCAACCGGCTCGGGCGTGGACTCCTCCAGCCGCTGCAGGCCGGCGTCTACCTCGTCGGGTCGGCGCCGCCGACCTGGCCGCAGGAGGTTCGAGCGGCGTTGCGAGCGGCGGGCCCGGGTGCTGTGGCCTCGCACCGAGCCGCCCTGATCCTCTGGGGACTCGATGGAATCGGGAGTGCGCCCGTCGAGATCACGGCGCCCCACTCCCAACGACCGATGCCCGACGGTGTCGTTTTGCACCGAAGTCGCCGGTCGGAGGTGCCCTTCCATCTCGGCGGCATTCCGACGACGTCGATCGAACGGAGCTTGCTCGAGGTCGGAGCCGTCTGTCCGTTGATCGTCGTCGAAAAGGCTGCGGCCTCGGCCTTTCGTCTCGGGCGATCGTCTCCTACGAAGGTCGAGGCGTATCTACGGGCGCATGCCGGCAAAGGCCGACCCGGCGTCTCTCGACTTCGGGAAGCGATGACGCTCTACGAGGACGGCGGTAGGCCGCCCGGCAGCGCCGGCGAGGTCGCCTTCCTTCGGGAACTCCGTCGCGCTGGCATCGAGGCGCCGGTGCGCCAGCTCGTCCTCGATCTCCCTGGCGGGGCCAAGGCCTCCGTCGATTTCGCCTGGCCCAACCGCCGCAAGGCCCTCGAATTCGTCGGGTGGTGGACGCACTCCGATGCCCGCCGCCAAGACGACGACACGTGGCGCGAGGACGACATCCGGGCCGTCGGTTGGGACCTCCGGCGAGTGGCACCGTGGTCGCTCCAGCATCGACCGATCGAGCTCGCCGCCTCCGTTCTCCGCTTTCTGGGGAGGAATGTCCCGCTCAGCGCGTCAAAAATGTCCCCAGAACGGTGAGGGCTGGCGAGGGGTGAGGCCGGGCCCGGGTCAGCGGCCTCGGTAGGTGGCCCTCGAGCCGGCGGCTTCCTTGTTGAGGCGCTTGGAGAGGTGGAGGCCCTCGAGGACGAACTCGACGGCGGAGGCGACTGCGCCCGGCGACTCGGAACCCGCCAACGTCATCACCGGGCTGCGCAGCGACGGGAGCGACGTGAGCGTCTGGACGTAGTCGCCCGAGGGGATGTCGTCGCCGGCGTGGATGATGGTGGATTCGTTGAAGGCGCTGATGGCCTCGCGGAACTGGTCCATCGGGCACCGGTCCTTGAACACGGTGAGCACCGCCGCCTTGAGCAGGCGCTCGACGACCTGGTCATCGCGGCCCTCGTCGATCGACTCGATCTCGACTTTGCCCGAGGTCGAGGAGACGAGGGCGTCGAGGTCGGACACGCGGGGCACGGCCTCGCCCTCGCCCAGGCGGAGGGCGCGGCGAGCGGCGTTGGCGACCAGCGTCTCGTAGTTGGCGATCGAGAGGCGAACCGAAACGCCGGACCGCTGGTTGATGTGCGGGGACGAGCGGGCGAGGTGCGACAGCGTCGCCACGATCTCGGCCATGAACTCGGGCACGTGGACGTCGACGCCGAGACCGTCGAGCGCGACCGACTCCTGACGCACGACCGACAGCTCGGTCTCCACGTCGAGGGGGTAGTGGGTGCGGATCTGGGCGCCGAAGCGGTCTTTGAGCGGCGTGATGATGCGGCCGCGATTGGTGTAGTCCTCGGGGTTGGCCGACGCCACCAGCATCACGTCGAGGGGCAGGCGGATCTTGTAGCCGCGGACCTGGACGTCGCGCTCTTCGAGGACGTTGAGCAGTCCGACCTGAATCCGCTCGGAGAGGTCGGGGAGTTCGTTGATGGCGAAGATGCCTCGGTTGGTGCGGGGCACGAGGCCGTAGTGGAGCGTCAGCTCGTCCGACAGATACCGGCCCTCGGCGACCTTGATCGGGTCGACCTCGCCGATGAGGTCGGCAATCGACGTATCGGGCGTGG
>JBKJLN010000021.1:0-5163 GCA_046596935.1 Acidimicrobiales bacterium | reverse complement strand
CGTGGCCGACAGCAACAGGGCGAGGTGGAGGAACAGGTCGCGGCCGGCGACCTCGGGGAGCCAGATGGCGCCATACCCCATCTCCTCGATCTCAACGGCCAGCTCTTGGGCCCGGCTCACGGGTACGGCATCGAGGTTTCCGGTCCAGACCCCGATCGGTAGCAGCTGGAGGCGGGGGCGGTCGGAGTCGGTGGTCATCGCCGCCGAAGCTAGGCCGACGAGGGGTAGAGGAGGGGGGTGGATCCTGAGCGCACCGCCGACGGCCGGTGGATCGTGGTTGGTGGACGACGGTGGCGTGCGGCCGATCCCACCATTCCGCCGACCCTCGCAGCCGAGCTGGTGGCCGAACTCATGGATGCACGCCGCGCCGTCGGAACTTCCGGGCGCGCCGGCGATTCGGCGGAGGTCGCTCGGGCCAGGACCCGAGTGCAGGCGGCCAAGGTGGCGCTCGGCGAACGCGGCCGTCCGTGGTGGGAGGAACCCGATGATGGAGCCGACCGTGCTCGGGTCGAGGCGGCCATCGTCACGCTGCTCGGCCACCGGGGCACCGCCAAGACGATCTGCCCGTCGGACGCGGCACGAGCGGTCGGAGGGAACCGGTGGCGCTCCCTCGTACCGGTCGCCCGTGAGGTCGCCCGGATGATGGCGAGCCGGGGCGACGTCGAGATCACCCAGAAGGGTGTGCCGTTGTCGCCTGACGCCGACTGGCGGGGGCCGGTCCGTATCCGAACCGCCCCCTGAAACAGCGACCTCAGTCGATGCGGACCCGGGCCAGCAGGGCCTGCTTCTTCTCTTCGAACTCGTCGAGGTCGATGACGCCGTCCTCGTACTCCTTGTGGATGGCTTCGACCAGACGCATCAGGTCGGAGGCCGAGAGCTCGGGCTCGCCGGCGACGGCCTCCCCGACCTCGACCGGACCCTCCTCAGCCGGGGTCTTCTCGAAGCGCTTCTCCCGCTTGGCGGCGGCGCGCTCCTTCTTCTCGCGCTCCCGCTGCATCTTGCTGAATGTGCTTCCTGATGAGGCCACGGCATTCTCCGATCTTGCACAGCCAGCGTTTCCGACCGCGACGCGAGCGTCTGGTTGGGGGCGAGCAGCACGCCCAGGGACGGCGCTCCTCTGCTGGCGCTGACCCCCATCGTACGCTGCGAAGTCCCGAGAATCGATTCGAGTCGCCGGCAAACGACCCGAATACGGTGCTCAGGGTGACGACGCCGCCACCCGCGCTCGAGGAGATCCGGCGCCGCCTGCCCGAGCTGATGGTGCGCGACGGCGACCATCTCCGTCGACGTCTCGACCGGGCCCGATCGATGAAATCCGAGACCGATCGGGTCGACGCTCTCGCTCGGATCATCCGCGATCTCGAGGCCGCCGAAGCTCGGGTGGTCGCCCGCCGCGTCGCCCTGCCGGTCGTTCGCTACCCCGAGGGACTTCCGGTGGTCGAGCGCAAGGACGAGATCCTCGAGACGATCCGCCAGCACCAGGTCGTGATCCTGGCCGGTGAGACCGGCTCGGGGAAGAGCACCCAACTGCCCAAGATCTGCCTCGAGCTCGGCCGGGGCGTCCGCGGGCTCATCGGACACACCCAGCCCCGCCGCTTGGCTGCCCGCACCGTGGCCGAGCGCATCGCCGACGAACTCGAGACCGAACTCGGCCAGACCGTGGGCTACACCGTCCGGTTCACCGATCGCGTCGGCGGCCGGACGTTGGTGAAGCTGATGTCCGACGGCATCCTCCTCAACGGACTGCCGCGCGACCGGACACTCAGCCGTTATGACACGCTCATCGTCGACGAGGCCCACGAGCGCAGCCTCAACATCGACTTCATCCTCGGCTATCTCCGCCAGCTCCTCCCGAGGCGACCTGACCTCAAGGTGATCGTCACCTCGGCCACCATCGACACCGAGCGGTTCTCCCGCCACTTCGGCAACGCCCCCATCGTCGAGGTGTCCGGCCGGACGTACCCGGTCGAACTCCGCTACCGACCACTGGTCGACGACGAGCGAGAGGCCGAGCGCGACCAGACACAGGCAATCTGCGATGCCGTCCGCGAGCTCGAGCGGGAGGCGACCGGCGACGTCCTCGTGTTCCTCAGTGGCGAGCGAGAGATCCGCGACACGGCCGAGGCCATCACCGCCTTGCGACTCCGCGAGACCGAGGTCTTGCCGCTCTACGCCCGCCTCTCGGCGGCCGAGCAGCACCGCATCTTCCAACCCCATCCCGGGCGGCGGATCGTGCTCGCCACCAACGTGGCCGAGACCTCGTTGACCGTCCCCGGCGTTCGTTACGTGGTCGACGCCGGCACCGCGCGCGTGTCGCGGTACAGCCGAAGAACCAAGGTGCAACGCCTCCCCATCGAGGCCGTCTCCCAAGCCGCCGCCAATCAGCGGGCGGGTCGGTGCGGGCGGGTGGCGCCGGGCATCTGCATTCGTCTGTACGCCGAGGACGACTTCGACTCGCGACCGGAGTTCACCGAGCCCGAGATCCTGCGCACGAACCTGGCCTCGGTCATCCTGCAGATGACATCGATCGGGCTCGGAGACATCGGCGCTTTCCCGTTCGTCGACCCGCCGGATCCCCGCAACATCACCGACGGCATGGTGTTGCTCGAAGAGCTCGGCGCCCTCCACCCAGGCGAGCCCGATCCCCGGAAACGCTTGACCCCGCTCGGCCGCCGACTGGCTGCCATCCCCCTCGATCCACGTCTGGCCCGCATGGTGATCGAGGCGCAGGCCAACGGCTGCGTGCGCGAGGTCATGGTCATCACTGCCGCCCTCTCGATCCAAGACCCGCGCGAGCGGCCGGCCGGAAAGCAACCGGCGGCCGACGAATTCCACCGACGGTTCGCCAACCCGGACTCCGACTTCCTCAGCTATCTGAACCTCTGGGACTACCTGCGCCAACGCCAGCAGGAGTTGTCGTCGAACCAGTTCCGGCGGATGTGTCGGACGGAATACCTCAACTACCTCCGCGTCCGGGAGTGGCAGGACATCTACAGCCAGGTCCGCCAGGTGTGCAGCGGCCTCGGGCTCCGCATCAATCACGAGGCGGCCGACCCCGACGCCGTTCATCTCGCGTTGCTCTCCGGCCTGCTCTCCCAGATCGGCATGCGGGTCGAGGAGAAACAGGAGTACGCCGGCGCCCGCAACGCTCGGTTCTCGATCCAGCCAGGTTCGGCGTTGTTCAAGAAACCGCCGAAGTGGGTCATGGCCGCCGAGCTTGTCGAGACCACCCGTTTGTGGGCCAGGGTCGTGGCCCGCATCCAGCCCGACTGGGCCGAACGGGCCGGGGCCCACCTGGTCAAACGCACGTACAGCGAGCCGCAGTGGGAGCGAAAACGAGCCGGCGTCACCGCCCTCGAAAAGGTGACGCTGCACGGCCTGCCCATCGTCACGTCCCGCAAGGTCGACTTCGGGCGCATCGATCCACGACAGTCACGCGACCTCTTCCTCGGCCACGCCCTCGTCGAAGGCGACTGGGACACGCACCACGAGTTCGTCGCGACGAACGCGCGAACGGTCGAGAAGGTGCGCACGCTCGAGGATCGAGCCCGTCGACGCGACATCCTCGTCGGCGAGAACGCGCTCTTCGACTTCTTCGACGAACGGGTGCCGCCCGACGTCGTTTCGGGCCGGCACTTCGACAGCTGGTGGAAGAAGGCGCGCAGGGACGACCCGACCCTCCTCGACTTCCGCATCCGGATGCTGGTGCACCCCGATGCGAGCGATGTCGACCTCGCTTCCTTCCCCGATTCGTGGCGGATCGGCGACCTCGAACTCCCGCTCACCTACGAGTTCGATCCGGGTGCCGAAGCCGACGGGGTGACGGTGCACGTCCCGCTGCAGGTCCTCAATCGCATCGGTGGGTGGTCGGGGTTCGACTGGCAGGTCCCCGGCCATCGACGAGAGCTGGTGACGGCCCTCATCCGATCGCTCCCGAAAACCTTGCGCCGCCACTTCGTGCCCGTGCCCGACTACGTCTCGGCCTTTCTCGCCGACGCAACACCGTCGGACGGTCCGCTTCTCGACGCCTTGGCCACCCGCCTCACTCGCATGACGGGTGAGCGGGTGACGGTCGATGACTTCGACGTTCCGCGATTGCCCGATCACCTTCGGATGGCGTTTCGCATCGAGGATCCGAACGGTCGGCGCGTGGCCTTCGGTCGCGATCTCGAGGCGATCCGCGCCCGGCTCCATGGTCATTTGCAGGCCGCCATCACCCGCGCCGTCGGGCCGACCGTGGAGCGCACCGACATCCGTACGTGGGATTTCGGCGAGCTCCCCCAGTTCCTCGATGCCACCAGCGCCGGCCACACGGTGCGGGCCTACCCGGCCCTGATCGACGAGGGCGACAGTGCCTCCATCCGATTGTTCGGCACCGTCGCCGAACAGACCGCGGCCAGGGCCGGCGGGATACGCCGACTTCTGATCCTCACCCTTCCTCCGCCCGCCGCAGCGGTGAAGCGACTCATGACCAAGGAGACGAAACTCTCGGTCGCCCTGCATCGACACGGCCACGCGGACGCCCTGATCGACGAGTGCATCGGCGTCGCTCTCGATGCGCTCGTGGCCGCCTCGGGCGGCGCGGTCTGGGACGCGGAGAGCTTCGAACGACTTGTGGAGTCTGTCCGGCCCGATGTCGTCGACCGTTCCCTGCAGGTCGTGGTGGCCGCCGGACGGATCCTCCGGGCGCGACACGGCATCGAGTCTCGCCTCGTAGGCATCACCGCAACACCGCTCCTACCGGCGCGTCTCGACGTCCGTCGACAGTTGGCCCGTCTCGTGCCTCCATCGTTCGTGACTTCGTCGGGCGCAGACCGACTTGGCGATGTCGAGCGGTATCTCCGGGCCATCGAGCATCGCCTCGACCGCCTCGCCGGTGATGCCGCGCGAGACGCCGATCGGATGCGTCGCGTGCGGTCCCTCGAAGAACACTTCGAACGCACTCCCTCGGCGTCGACCGACGTCGGTTGGATGCTCGAAGAGCTCCGGGTGAGCCTCTTCGCCCAGTCGTTGGGGACGCCGACTCGGGTCAGCGAGGAGCGCGTTCGCCGTGCCATCGACGGGGTCGCCTAACTTTCCTCCGGTGCCGCCCCCCTTGGTCGTGACCATCTCGGCGTCGTATGGCGCCGGCGGAAGCGTCGTTGCTCCGGCGGTGGCCGAGCG
>JBKJLN010000446.1:0-4762 GCA_046596935.1 Acidimicrobiales bacterium | reverse complement strand
CTCCGCCGGCGGCCACTGGAACCCCGGGAGCTCGACCCACGGTGATCACGCGGGTGATCTGCCCGTGCTCTACGCCGACGCTGCGGGCACGGCGCGGGCGAGCTACACCCTCGACTCCTTCACGGTCGAGCAACTGCTCACCGACCCCGGCGGCGTGGCCGTGATCGTCCACGCCGGGAGGGACAACTACGGAAACATCCCCGCTGACCGGTACAGCACGACCGACGGTCCCGGACCTGACGCCACGACGAACAAAACCGGCGATGCCGGCGCACGACTCGCCTGTGGCGTCGTGCAGGCGACCGGAGGAACGACCGGGCCGGGGTATTGGCTGGCGGCATCCGATGGCGGCGTGTTCGCCTACGGCGACGCTCCGTTCCTCGGGGGCCTGGGCGGCACGCCTCTCAACAAGCCGATCGTGGCCATGGCGGCGACGCCCACCGGGCTCGGCTATTGGCTCGTCGCCTCCGACGGGGGTGTCTTCGCCTTCGGCGATGCCGCCTTCCTCGGGAGCATGGGCGGCACGCCCCTCAACAAGCCGATCGTCTCGATGGAGGCGACCCCGTCAGGTCAGGGCTACTTGCTCGTGGCTTCGGACGGCGGCATCTTCAGCTTCGGCGATGCCGGCTTCGAGGGCAGCACCGGCGCCATCGCGCTCAACAAGCCGATCGTCGGTTCCTCGATGACGGAGAGCGGGAACGGCTACTGGCTCTTCGCCAGCGACGGTGGGGTCTTCACCTTCGGTGACGCCGAGTTCCACGGCAGCGAGGGAGCAACCGTCCTCAACAAGCCGGTGGCTGCCGGAGCCTGAGTTACATGGCGGCGGCGATGCCCAGTGCATCGTCGCCGCCGGCGACTGCCGTCGTGGGGCGGATCGGAACCACCGTGGCGTCTTGCCGCGACGCTGCTTCGAGGTGGGAGAGGACCGACTTGGCCACGATCGGCGACATCATGATCGTGAGGTGGCCCTGGTCCTTGACGAAGATGTTGGTGGCGCCGAGCGCGCGGTGACGCAGCATGGCCGACGGCGCCGGTTGGATGAGAGCGTCGAGGTTCGAATAAAAGGCGACCCAACGCACGTCGGTGCGTCGAGCACCGGCGGCGAGTCGGCGCATGACCCACGATCCGGGCCGAAGGTCGCGAGCGCTGGCCCCGACGCCGGCCACGGCGGCAACCGTGCCCTCGTGCGGGGAAGCGATGGTGATGGCCGTGTCGACGAAAGCGTCGCCGCCAAGTTCCTGGACGTAGTAGCGCAGCAGCACGCCGCCCATGCTGTGACCGACCAGGTGCACTTTTTCCGACCCGGTCAAGCGGCGGATCTCCTGCACCCGACGGGCGAGGCGAGCGGCGAGTTGGGGCACGCCCTCGCGGCCCCAAGCCGTGTAGTTCATGGTGTGCACGCTCGAGAACCCGCCGTTGCGGAGGGTCCGGTCGAGCAGGAACCAGCCCGAGCGGTTGTGGCCGTAGCCGTGTACGAGGAGCACGGGCGTGTCGTGGGTGCCGTCGTTTCGCGGCGTTCCGGTGCCCAGTGCAGCTTCGACCAGCCCGAGCGGGTAGAACGCAGCACAACGGGCGGCGCTCACAACCTCACGGGCGCATCCCACGTAGGTCTGCGGTCGACGGAGAGCGGCGGAGACAATGCTCATCGCTGTCATCATCGACCTCCGTACCCAGCAACAGAAGAAAGAAGACTGACCATTGATGAAATGGCACGAATGAACTGGCCCGAAGGGATTGGCGAAGCATGAAGTGGCTCAAGCAGATCGGGCTCGTTCGGGATCGTTCGCTGACGCTTGGCACCTTCCTCGAGCGCCTCGCCGACGTCCACGGCGATGCGCCGCTGGTGACCGAGCCCGCAGCCGGCAAGGGTGCGCCCACCCGGTACACCTACCGCCAGGCCGCTGATCGAGTCGCGGCCCTGGCCGGGGGCATCGCCATCGACATCGCGCCCGGTGACCGCGTGGTCGTGGCCACCCCCAACGGGTACGACGCCTTCATGCTCTGTGCGGCCGCCAGCCGGGCCGGCGGGATCGCCGTGCCGGTCAATCCCCAGATGACCCAGTTGGAGATCGACCATGTCATCGCCGACTCGGGAGCCACCCTGGTCATCCGGGAGATCGCCGACGTGTCCCCGGGCCCCTCGCTCGGCCAGGCCGTTGCCGCTGAACCCAAGGACGTCGCTGCGATCTTCTACACGTCGGGCACGACCGGGAAGCCGAAGGGCGCCCGGTTGACGCACACTGCGCTCGTCGCCCAGGCGCGATCGGCGGCTGCCTACCCCGCCGGCCTCCGCCGGGACGAGGCCGTCGCCGGCCTGCCGGTAGCCCACATCATGGGGTTCGTCGTGTTGCTGTCGCTGGCGATGGCCGGCATCCCGGTCTTCTTCCTGACCAAGTTCCGACCGGACGAGGCCCTCGACGCCATCGAGTCCAGGCGATGCACGATCTTCATCGGCGTGCCCGCCATGTATCGCCTTCTCCTCGAGGCCGGCGCCGACACCCGCGACCTTCGCAGCATCCGGGTCTGGGCATCGGGCGCCGACGTCATGCCGCAAGACCTGGCCCGCCGGTTCCAGACCTTCGGCGCCACCGTCACCCTGCCGCTCACCCATACCTCGATCGGCCAGGCGCTGTTCGTCGAGGGCTACGGAATGGTGGAGGTCGGCGGTGGGGTCGCGACCAAGATCTCACCGCCGGGCCTCCCCACGCCCTTCGGCGGCTTCCTGGGGATGCCACTCCCGAGCTACCGCCTCCGGGTGGTCGACGACGACGGGAAGGAGGTCCGGACCGGCCAGATCGGCGAGCTTCTGGTCAAAGGCCCAGGCGTGTTGCAGGGCTATCACGGCGACCCCGAGGCGACGGCGAAAGTGCTCACCGCCGACGGCTGGCTGCACACGGGCGACCTCGTCCGCCGCGGGCCGCTGGGCCTGGTGTCGTTTGCCGGACGCAGTAAGGACGTGGTCAAGAGCGGCGGCTATTCCGTTTACGCGGTCGAGGTCCAAGCGGCGCTGGAAGAGCATCCGTCGGTTTCCGAAGCGGCCGTGCTCGGGATCGCTGACGAGCGACTCGGCGAGCAGGTCGTAGCCGTCGTCCGCCTGCTCCCGGGACAAGCCGCATCCGAGCCCGAGCTGATCGGGTTCTGCCGCGAACGGCTCTCTTCCTACAAAGTGCCGACCCGAGTGCGCATCGTCGACGAGCTGCCCCGCACCGGGACGGAGAAGGTCAAGAAGGCGGAACTGCGGACCTTGTTCGAAGGTCGATGACCACGATCCCATTCGCATCGACCGTGCCCGGATAGGTCCGCAGACCCGTCCCGTCCTTCGGGTACGTCTCGTTCGAGCAGCGATCACGGAACTCCTGGCCGCGCGCGTTCCAGCGGAGGATGCAGTCGAGCTTGCGTTGGCCGGGGGCGTAGGCATCCACGGCCAGCCATCCCTTGCGGACGTCGTTCCCCAGGTGCTGCACGTAGAGCTCGCGACCGGTGCGACTGGTGAGCGGGTCCTTGAAGAGGATCGGGGTGCGCTGGGAGTCGATGCGCTCGGCGAACCGCTTGGCGCTGCCAACGACGAAGCGCTTGTCGCCCAGATTCACGTCGTTGGGCCGCTTGGAGGCGAAGACCACGACTCCGACGACGAAGGCCGAGGCCACCAGGAGGCCGACCACCGAGGCAATGATGACGCTCCGGGTCCGGCGGCGATTCCGGACGCGAGGGAACTCGGCGGTCATGCGGGGTCGCCCTGGGGGAGTCGAGACGGCACGTGCGTAGTATTCACGCCCGTGAACAGGCCATATCGCGTGGTGGTCGCCAAGCCGGGTCTCGACGGCCACGATCGCGGTGCCAAGGTGATCTCGATGGCCCTCCGTGACGCCGGTTTCGAGGTCATCTACACGGGCCTTCACCAGACGCCCGAGCAGGTCGTGGAGGCCGTCATCCAGGAGGACGCCGACGCCGTCGGGCTGTCGCTGCTCTCGGGTGCGCACATGACCCTCTTCCCCCGCATCATCGATGCCTTGAAGGCCCGGGGCGCCGATGACGTCCTGGTGTTCGGCGGCGGCATCATTCCCGACGCCGACATCCCGAAGCTCTCGGAGATGGGCGTGGCCAAGATCTTCACCCCCGGTGCCTCGATCGCCTCCATCACGGAGTGGCTCGAAGGTGCTCTCGACGAACGCGAAGGAGCGTCCAGCTAGATGGATCTGTTCGAGTACCAGGGCAAGCAGTACTTCGCCCGCTTCGACATCCCGGTTTCGGCCGGTGGCGTGGCCAAGACGGTCGACGAAGCCGTCGCCGTCGCTGCGTCCGCCGGGTATCCGGTCGTGGTCAAGGCCCAGGTCCAGGTGGGCGGACGCGGCAAGGCGGGCGGAGTGAAGCTGGCCAACGATGAGGCGGAAGTACGCGAGCACGCCGGCAACATCCTCGGCCTCGACATCAAGGGCCATGTGGTGAAGATCCTGTGGGTCGAGCATGCGTCCGACATCGCCGAGGAGTACTACGCCTCGTTCACCCTCGACCGCTCGGCCAAGAAGCACCTCGGCATGCTGTCGGCCGAGGGCGGCGTCGAGATCGAGGTCGTGGCCGAGAACAACCCCGACGCCATTGCCAAGATCCACATCGATCCGGTGGATGGACTCACTCCCGAGGCGGCGCGCGCCTGGGTCGAGCAGGCAGGCCTCGATCCCAAGGCCACCGACGGGGCCGTCGACATCCTCGTCAAGCTGTACCGCTGCTACACCGAGGGCGACTGCGACCTGGCCGAGATCAA
>JBKJLN010000393.1:0-2851 GCA_046596935.1 Acidimicrobiales bacterium | reverse complement strand
TCTCGTCCTCGGGCGAAACCAGCGGGCTGAAGCGGGCGACGACCTCACCTTCGGGGGACAGGAGGAACTTCTCGAAGTTCCACCGGACGTCGCCCTGATGACCCTCGGCGTCGGCCGCCTGGGTGAGGACCTCGTACACCGGGCTGCGTTCGTCGCCGTTCACGTCGGTCTTCTCGAACAATGGGAATGTGACGCCGTAGGTCATCGAGCAGAACTCCAGAATCTCCTCGGCCGTACCGGGCTCTTGTCCCTTGAACTGGTTCGAAGGAAACCCGACAACCGAGAAACCCCGATCTGCGTACTGCGCGTGGAGCTTCTCCAGGCCTTCGTACTGCGGCGTGAGACCGCATTTGGAGGCCACGTTGACGACCAGAACGGCTTTGCCCTTGAAGTCGCCAAGGCTGGTGTCTTTACCGTCGAGGGTCTTGAGCGGGATGTCGTAGAGGGAGGACATGACACAGTTTTACGCCATGGCGCCGCCCAACCGGTAGCCTGGGGACAGTCGAGTAGGTCACTGGGACCGCTCGCGGGTCACCTCAACACGCGGCTGTTCGCCCTTTTCGGGCTCTCGAGACAGCGTCGCCCCGAGGCGACCCTCCCCGAACAGACCGAGGTACCAATCGAAATGACCGCCACCTTCGAGGCGCTCGGCGTCTCCGCCGATCTCATCGAGGCCTTGGCCGGACAGGGCATCGACGCCCCGTTCGCCATCCAGAGCCTCACCATCCAAGACGCCCTCGCCGGCCGTGACGTCTGCGGCAAGGCCAAGACCGGGTCGGGCAAGACGCTCGGTTTCGGCCTCCCCCTCATCATGCGGACGGAGAAGGCCGAGCCCAAGAAGCCCCGGGCCCTCGTGCTCGTGCCGACCCGGGAGCTGGCCGTACAGGTGCGGGCCGTGATCGCTCCCCTCGCGGAGGTCCATGGCCTCACGACCCTGGCCGTCTACGGCGGCGCGCCGATGGACCGCCAGATCAAAGCTCTCCAGCGAGGCGTCGACATCATGATCGCCACGCCGGGCCGCCTCATCGACCTCGGCGACCGGGGCGAGTTGGCCGTCGACGACGTCCGCATCCTCGTTCTCGACGAGGCCGACCGCATGGCCGACATGGGCTTCATGCCCCAAGTCCAATGGGTGCTACGTCGCATGGTGCAAGAGCACCAGACGCTCCTGTTTTCTGCGACGTTGGATGGTGACATCGACTACATCGTCAAGAACCACATGAACGACCCGGTGCGCCACGAGGTCGAGTCGCTCACCGCCACGGTCGACCAGATGAGCCACCGATTCCTGAAGGTCCACGAGATGGACAAGGTGAAGGTCGCCGCCACCATCGCCCGCAGCGCCTACCGCACCCTCATCTTCAGCCGGACCAAGCGGGGCTGCGACCGCCTCACCGATCAGCTCAAGCGCGAGGGCATCAAGGCCGGCGCGTTGCACGGAGATCTCGCCCAGAGCGTTCGCCAGCGGGCGCTCAAGCAGTTCGAGGACGGCGACCTGCCCGTGCTCGTGGCCACCGATGTCGCCGCTCGCGGCCTGCACATCGAGGGCGTCGACGTTGTCATCCACTACGACCCGCCCGAAGACGAGAAGGCCTACCTCCACCGCTCGGGCCGCACGGCGCGCGCCGGGGCGGCCGGCGTCGCCGTCTCCCTCGCCCTCTGGAATCAAGAGGTCGAGGTCGAGCGACTCCAGAAGCGCCTGCAGCTCTCCCGTCACTTCGTCGAGGTGTTCTCCAACGATCCCCGGCTGAGCGACCTCTCCGCCTGGGAACCCGACGAGCGAGCACCGCACGCCAACGCCGAGTCGGCCGCTGCTCCCGGCGCCCAGCGGGTCGCCCAGGCCCGTCGCGTCGGAGCCGGCATGGGCCGCCGTCGGGGTCGATGATGAGCGCCTCCTCGCATCCCACGGCGTCGATCGAGATCCAGGCCCCGGCCGAGGTCGTCTGGAAGCTCGTCTCCGACCTCTCCCGCATGGGCGAGTGGAGCCCCGAGACCACCAAGGTCGAATGGAAGGGCGGCGCCACCGGCCCCGCCGTCGGCGCCTCGTTCAAGGGCACCAATCAGAACGGCAAGAAGACCTGGTCGACCAACGGCCGCATCGTCGAGTTCGCCGAACCCACCGATCTCGCCTGGGAGGTCACCGCCGGGCCAGGCCTGAAGATCGCCCAATGGCGTTACCGCATCGAACAGCTCGACGAGCGCTCGTGCCGCCTCACCGAATCCACGATCGACCACCGCCCCAGCTGGATGAAGTACCTGGGCGCCTTGGCCTCCGGCGTGAAGGAACGGGCCCCCCACAACCTCGCCGGCATGGAAGCCACCCTCGCCCGCATCAAGGAAGTCGCCGAGTTCGCCCCGTGACCTTGGGTTCCTAGTGGTGGCGAGTGCGTCGATCGAGATCTCGGCGCCGGCTGGGGACGTCTGGGCCCTTGTCTCGGACCTCCCCCGCATGAGCGAGTGGAGTCCCGAGACCATCAAGGTCGAGTGGACGGGCGCCTCGACCGGCGCCGCACTCGGCGCCACGTTCAAGGGCACCAACCGGATGGCTGTCCGCCGCTGGTCGACAAGATGCACCATCGTGACCATGGAAGCGCCCCGCGAACTCGCGTGGGACGTTGCTGCATTGGGTGCCATGAAGGTCGCCCACTGGCGCTACTCGATCGAACCCATTGACGACCACTCCTGCTGCGTCACCGAGTCGGCCATCGACCACCGGCCAACCTGGTTCAAGCTTGCGACCGACGCCATCACCCGCGTTCGGGACCGCGACGCCCACAACGCCGCCGGCATGAGGGCGACCCTCGAGCGCCTCAGGACCGCGGCCGAGCAGGCCTGAGCTGTTTGGGCGCGA
>JBKJLN010000168.1:0-6598 GCA_046596935.1 Acidimicrobiales bacterium | reverse complement strand
CAGCGGGCGGCAGTCCGACGCGCTGGCGGCGTACCAGCGGGTGCGGCAGGTCCTGCTCGACGAGCTCGGCCTCGAGCCCGGTGGGGAGCTCCGCCGGCTGGAGCGGGCCATCCTGTGCCACGAGCTCGCACCTCCGGCCGATGATGATGCGCCCGATGAAATCCGGGCATCGCCGGTCCGGTACGCGCATACGGCTGACGGCATCAACATCGCCTACCAGGTGGCAGGTACCGGGCCCCTCCAGATCCTGTCGATCGCCGGCTACATCCATCACCTCGACATCTGGTGGAACGCGCCGACGGACCACCTCGTTCGGACGCTCACGTCGTTCGGTCGGCTGACCGTCTTCGACAAGCGGGGCATCGGACTGTCCGATCGGCCCGAGACCTTCGTCGCCGATGATTGGATCCTCGACGCGCTGGCCGTCCTCGACGCCGTCGGTGCGGAACGGGTCGTGCTCTTCGGCGTCAGCGGGGGCGCGGTGACGGCACTCCAGCTGGCGGCCCGCTACCCCGAGCGGGTCGCCGCCCTCGTCGTGTTCGCCGGATTCGCCCGCCAGCTCGCTGCACCCGACTACGAGGTCGGACTCGACCCCGCCGTCGTGGCGTCGTACGCCCGTAACCTCGAGGCCCATTGGGGAAGCGGCGTGGCGCTCAGCTCGGCGGCGCCGAGTCTGGCCAACGACCCGAACGTGCGGGCCTACTGGGCCCGCTACCAGCGACTGTCGGCGAGCCCTGCGGCGGCCATGCGCTTCTTCCATGCGTCAGTCGAGGCCGACGTCCGCTCGGTCCTGTCCGAGATCCGGGTGCCGACGCTGGTCGTGCACGCCGAGCGCGACCTCCTCGTCCCTGTGGGGCAGGGCCGGTACCTCGCCGACCACATCCAAGGGGCCGAGTTCGTGTCCCTCGACTCCGACATCCACCTGATCTGTGTGTCCGACGTGATGGACGAGCTGGCCGACCACATCCGGCGGTTCCTCGACCGTGTCGCAGTTGGGGCGGTGGCGGAGGGAGTCGCCGGCGGTTAGTCGCTTCCGGGAAACACCATCTCGGCCCATCCCCGCGATCGACAGATTTCCTACACCTTTCGCACCGTCGTCAGATACGCACCGAACTGGCCGTACTTGATCTGGCACACCTGTCGTGTCCGGTAGGCCACGGGATCAGGCCTTGGCTTTGGCGTAGTCGGCGAAGCCCTGCCAGTCGACGACCACACACGCCTCATCGCCGACGATCCATGCGTCGTGACCTGGCGCCATCACACCGAAGTCGCCAGGCCCGTACTCCATTTCCTCGCCATCATCCATGACGACCTTCATGCGACCCGAGACGAAGTACCCCATGTGCGCGGCCTGACAGCTGTCGGTGCCGGCAATCGGCTTCACGTGCTCCGACCACTTCCATCCAGGCTCGAAGGTTGCCCGACCAACGGGCCCCGAATCGAGGTTCACCAATTCGAGCTTGCCCTTGCCGTCCTCGAACGGTCGGGTCTCCTCGGGTTGATCGAGACTTTTGCGAACCAATCCAGCCATCAGTTCCTCCTACGTTGTCAACGAGCCCACCCTCGCGCGTTCCGCTGCGCCGCGCTCAGGAAAGCGCATCTTCGAGGATGGTGACGGTGCCGGCGGTGCCGTCCACCTCGATGAGGGCGCCGTTGGGGATGCGCCGTGTCGAGTCGGTCACCGAAACCACGCAAGGTAGACCGAGTTCCCGAGAAACGATGATGGCGTGGCTGATCTGCGCGCCCACGTCGACCACGACCGCGCAGGACGGAACGAACAGCGGCGTCCACGAGGGGTCGGTGATCGGCGCCACGAGCACCTCACCCGGTTCGAGCAGGCCGCCATCTGCGGGATCGAGAATGACCCGAGCTCGTCCCGTGGCCTTGCCGGGGCAGCCGGGAATGCCGGTCAGCACCGTCCCCGGGCCGGCGCGCTCGACGTGCTTGCCGGCCTTCGTCTCCCACTCCTCGGGCGGCACGAGCCGATCGTGGACGACGAAGGGGGGAATGCGCGTGCTGAGGTCCGCCCACCGGGCTTCGCGCTCTCGGATGGTCTCCCGGAAGCGCGCAGGATCGTCGAGGAACTGGTTCAGCTCGTCGTCGGTCAGCATGCCGAAGTTCTCGACGGCATCGAAATGGCCGGCGGCCACCATGCGCCGGCCGAACTCGTGCATCATCACGCGGCACTCGTTCACCAGCCTGACGATGTTCGTCTTCGTCCGTTCTCGTCCGGGCAGGAACACCCCCGCCGCTTTCACCGCAGCCACGAACTGGCCTTGGGTTTCGGGGTCGCCGGCCAGCACCTCCGCCACTCGAGCGGTGACAGCCACTCGGTCGTCGACGAGGTCGTCGTTGTGACGTTGGGGGGCGGCGTCGGCGGGCGAAAGCCGCATCCGGTCGATGGCCGTCAGCGCCAGTTCGGGATTGGTCTCCCACGTCGGCGAACGCATCTCCCACTCGTTCGGACCCCGACTGCCGAACTCGTAGATGAACGCATCGAATGCTTCTGCGAAGCTCCGGACCTCGGTGCCGCTGTCGGCCTGAAGTCGAACGAGCAAACCTGGAACTCCGGCATCGAAGGCTGCGGTCAACGCAGCCGAGTCGCGAGCCATACGCCCGAGGTCCCACATGGCCCACGACGGCGCCGCCGAGTCCACGCCTCCAAGGCCGGCCAAGAGCCGCATGGCCAGGCCCGGATCGCCGACGGCCTGACTGACGGTCGACACGATCCCGGTGGGAACCATGGCGCAATACGTCGTGAAGAGGTGTTGCGCGAAAAGCTTCCGGAACCAAGTGCCGAGGAGTTCTTGCGTCCGTGCCAACAACTCATGGTCCGACATGGCGGAAAGGTCGGGGCGCTTGTCGCGCAGTTCCTGCATCGCCTGTTGGTCCTCGAGCAACTCGGGATGGTCG
The DNA here is from genome assembly GCA_046596935.1 of Acidimicrobiales bacterium. Classification (GTDB taxonomy): domain Bacteria; phylum Actinomycetota; class Acidimicrobiia; order Acidimicrobiales; family CADCTF01; genus DATLED01. The sequence continues at coordinate 3,685 of JBKJLN010000168.1, read as the reverse complement.
TCCGTACTCAGGACCCAGCCGAGCGTGGCGCCGATCTTCTCGGTGTGCTTGGCGCTCTCGTCGTCGGGATGGGACTGGTACGGCGGGGCGTCGGACTGTTCGCCGAACAGGGTGTAGTCCACGAGTTCCGGTGTGAGTCCCGGCACGCGCACGCCAAAGATGCGGGACACGGAGACGTTCAGATAGGCGTAGCCGTAGAAGACACTGAGGATTTCGATCTCGTCCTCTGCGAACTCATCCGCGTCGAACACACCGAAGCGCACGAAGGCGTCGCGCCAACCCTGCTCTGATCCGGGCCGTCCGGCCAGTGTCCACGACAGCGGCGACACCGGATCGGGGAACACCTCGCCGACGTTGCCGCGCGTGTAGATGGGGTAACGCTTGCTCGGCTCGTTGTCGACGACCCAACGTTCTGACATCGAATCCTCCGGTCTCGGGACAAATGGTTGCGCCCCACAGTGCGTGATCGGACGTTACGTCGGACCATTGGCCGACGTCCGACGAACCCGTCTTCGCTCGGAGACGCAGGACATCGACTCGGAATGACCGAATTGCCTATTCTCCGTGGCGAACCGGGGGGATGAGATGAGTTGGTCTGCGTTTGAGGTTGAGTCGAGCGGTCTGGTCGGCGCGCATCGGGGCGACGGCGAACTGCTCGCCGTCGTGCTGCATGGTGGGCCCGGTTTGAGCGACTACACCGAGTCGCTCGCCGACGAGATTCTCGAAGGCGGCGGCGGCCGACTCCGTGTTGCCCGTTACCAGCAGCGTGGCCAACGGCCGTCGACCACCGACGGGCCGATCACCATCGCCCAGTTCATCGACGACGTCATCGCCGTTCTCGACCACTTCGACGCTGGCTCGGCTGTGATCGCCGGCCATTCGTGGGGAGCGCACTTGGCCATGCACGTCGCCGTCGCTCATCCCGAGCGCGTGGCCGGGCTGTTGTTGCTGGACGCATTGGGTGGCGTGGGCGATGGTGGGTCGGGAACCATGGATGCGGTCATCAGCGGCCGAATCGGGGAGGACGGGCTGGCGAAGCTCGGCGAGTTGGAGGCGAGTGGACGGCCGCCGGCGGAGATGGCTGCCGAGCAGCTCCGGCTGCTCTGGCCGGGGTACTTCTCCAACCCGTCTATTGCCCCTCCCATGCCGCCCATCGAGATGAGCGTCGAGGTGAACACGGTGCTCATGAGCGAAGCCGCGAAGCTGCTCGATGACGGCTACCTCGAACGGGCGCTGCCGTCCCTGCGAATGCCGTCGCTGCACCACGTGGGTCGGCACAGCCCGATCGAGCCAGCAGCCAACGAGGCAACAGCGGCGCTCATGTCCGGCGCCATCCTGGACATCGTCGACACCGGGCACTTCACCTGGTTGGAGCAACCGGGTGTCGTCACTGCCGCAACCCGACGCCTTCTCGCATCCCTTCCGCGGCCGTAGCGCACGAAGGTCCTGTCCTCCAGCTCGGACGCGGACGTGTACCAGCAGGGTCGACCCGGAATGGTTCTTTCGACCCATCGCAGGGGGCGCAGTTGGTGTGACCGCCCGATGCGGCGAGTCACCTCGGCAGGAGACCATGGGCAACGATGACTGTTCTCGACACGGTAAGGATCTGCAGGTCGACGGGATCGCGGCCCGGGCTTCGGATTGCAAGGACGAGGGTGTGACGCTCGTCGAGTTCAGCCCAACGACGGAAATCCAGCCGGTGCTCGAGCAACTGGCCGCCCAGATGGCCGCCGGCGCGTGAGCGGGCCCGTCGTAGCGCAAGCGGTCAATGGTCAGGACTGGCGGGTTCGTGGCTCGTTCTTCGAAGCCTGCAACTGTGACGCAATCTGCCCGTGCCGAAGCGTTCACGGGCAGCCGGGCACCCCCTCGACGTATGGCATCTGCTTCGGCACCTTGTCGTGGCACATCCACGACGGCCACGCAGGCCTGCTCGATCTCTCGGACCTGAAGGTCGTGCTGTCGTCGCGCTACCGCGATGACGTGACACCAACCACGCTGTGGGAAGTCCTGCTCTATGTGGACGACCGGGCTGACGATGACCAACACGAGATCCTCGCGGACATCTTCCTCGGCCGGGCGGGCGGAAGCGTCGCCGCCCAATACGGGCCCGAGATCGGCGAAGTTCTCGCCGTCCGCCGGGGACGGATCACCGTCGAGCACGTCGCCGCGCGCAAACGTATCGATGTCGTCGGCTACCTCACCGTCGAGGCCGAAGGCGCCGCCTCGGATCCCGGCGACGTCCAGTGTGGGATCCCGGGCTTTGACCACCCCGGGACCGAGCTCCATGGGGATGGCATGGTCTCCACCGACGAGATCAGGCGCTGGGAGATACGAGGACGCCGCCACGCGGCGTTCGCGGCCGACTTCGACTATCGGTCCGACTGAGCTGGCCGGTCGCCCACGCGTCTTCGCGCGCGACGCAGACGAGCAGCGCAACGCAGGAAGTGCGGTAGTCGAGTCCGAACGGGGGTAACCGATGGCGCTACGCCAAGACGCAACGACAACCGCTCGAGTATCGGACCGGTGGTTGGCACCCGTTCTGCTGGCGATTGCCGGGGTCGGCTGGTGGTCGTCAGTAGCCACGACTCGCGACATGAGCTCGGGCGTAGACATGAACGGCGCGATGGCGGCCATGTCGCTGGCCGCATTTCTTGTGGCGTGGGTGGCGATGATGGCGGCGATGATGCTGCCGTCGGTTCTGCCGGTCGTGCGCCTCTACGCCCGAGTGGCTGCTCGGGGCACAGTCGCTCCCCTGGCGGTGTTCCTGGCGGGTTACGGCGCGATGTGGTCGGCGATGGGTCTCCCTGCGTACTTCCTCTGGAAGCGGGTCGACCAGCCGCTGGCCGACGCCACGCCGACGGCGGGACGGATCGCTGGCGTCGTGCTTGTGGCCGCGGCGGTGTACCAGCTGTCGCCGCTGAAGGCGTTGTGTTTGCGGCACTGCCGCTCGCCGCTTGGCTTCTTCATGCAGCACGCCCGCAACTTGCACCGCCCCACCGGCGCACTCGCGGTCGGCGCCCGCCACGGTCTGTACTGCCTGGGGTGCTGCTGGATGCTCATGGCCGTCCTCGTTGCGTTCGGCACCATGCAACTGGCGTGGATGGCCGGCCTCGCGCTCCTGATCCTGGTCGAGAAGTCCACGCCGATCGGCGAACACGTCGCGTCCGTCGCCGGTGCGGCGTTTCTCCTGCTCGGGATGTTGTTGTTGGTTCACCCGGCGACCATCGCCGGTCTCACTTGACCAGGAGGGCGAAACAAATGCGGCCTCCCCCGCACGGCGCGGGGTTGAATGAGCGCAATGGGCTGTCACGTTTGTGAACCGGACGATGCGTACGTGCTGTGCGAGACCGAGGAGGCGCGGGTGCTCTTGCCTCCTCGACCCCACATCTCCCCCGAGGACGGCATCACTCGTCCTGCCGTACACGTGCACGTGCATGTGCTGGCGCTCGGGACGGTCGACCCCCCAGTTGCCGTTCTCCTGGAAGTTGAACCAGACAGCGCCGAACACGGCTTCGAGGGCGTCGGCGGCGACCATCGAGAGAAGCTCGACGGAAAGCAACGTCCCGGCGAAGAGATCCCGCCGACTCCGAACATGGAGCTTCGGGGTGGCGACGAGGTGACCCCCGTCCTCGGGGGAGATGTGGGGTCGAGGAGGCAAGAGCACCCGCGCCTCCTCGGTCTCGCA
>JBKJLN010000150.1:0-4618 GCA_046596935.1 Acidimicrobiales bacterium | reverse complement strand
CCTTCCCGTGGCCGTGGCCGAAGTCCAGATCCCGGGGGTCCGGATGCCCGACGCCGCCACGCCGGCCGTCACGACGGAGTGTCGTAACGACCTCGTCGAGATCGATGGCGTCCCCATCCCGATCCGGCTGAGTGGAAGCGGGGCGGCGGCCATGCGCCGAGACGGATTGACCATCGAGCCGTGCCAAGCCCTTCCATCGATGCCCTCGGGAACCCATGAGGTCCGGACGATGTCGGGTCGCAGCACCGGTATGGACATCGATCGTCTGGTGCTGGAGGCCCCGGCCGATGTCGCGGCGCCGCCGGCACCCGCGCCGCCCCGGGTCAGGGTGGATGGATCGACCCGGACGTCGTTCGACCTCACCATCGAAGGAGCATCGGCGCCGTACTGGCTCGTGCTCGGCCAGAGCCACAACGCCGGGTGGAGAGCAACCGTCGACGGACGCTCGCTCGGGGAATCCGTGCTCGTAAACGGCTACGCCAACGGCTGGCGTCTCGACCGACCCGCCGCCCGCCCGGTGCAGGTGCACCTCGAGTGGACACCTCAGCGTCGGGTGTGGGCCGGCCTGGCCTTCTCGGGTCTGGCTCTGCTGGCTTGCGTCGTCATGCTCGGAATCTCGTTCGCCCGCCGCCGCCCCGGCTTCGGCCCGAGCTTCGACGACGACGAGGGCATCGCCGTACCGCCGTCGTTCATCCGGGCGGATCGACGTCGGCCGTTGCTCGGAGCCCCGGTGCTCGTGGGCCTCGGCTTTGCGGCGGCCGGGGGACCGATGGTCGGCGGGGTCGCCGGCGCGCTGACGGCCCTGGCGATCGTGTTCTCGCCGGCGCGGTGGTTGCTGGCCTTCGGCGGCGCCGCCGCCCTTGCCGCTTCGGGGGCCTACGTGGCCGTCCAACAGGCTCGCTACCGCTACCCGCCCGACTTCGCCTGGCCGATGAACACCGAGCGGGCCCACCTCCTCGGTTGGTTGGCCGTGGCGCTGGCGGCGGCGGCAGTCCTCCATCGCCGAGGAGGCGAGGAGACGGAGGAGACCGACGACACCTTCGTAGCGCCTTCGGAGCCGCTGAAGAGTCACTGAAGTCAGCCCAGGTGTTCGCAACAGAACCGTAACAACCGGATAGAGTCCGAACAGTTGTGACTGGCGTCACAGCCTCAGGACTGGCCGGAAGGGCCGGACCTCGAACAGCAGGGAGATGCATCTGTGAGTTCCGGACCCCGATCGCCAGGTGCGCCGCTGGCGCGCCTGCTCGTGATCCTCGCCCTCGTCTCGCTCGTCGCCGCCGCATGCGGCGGCGGAAGCAAGGACAAGGGTGAGGCAAAAGATGCTGGCGACACCGGCATCGTCAAATCAGACGAACCCTCCGACGAGGGCAAGCCAGTCCTCGGCGGCACCATCAGCTACGGCGTCGAGGCCGAGAGCGCCGGCTGGCAGCCGTGCGTCGACTCCCATTCCGAGTCGGGCACCATCGTCATGCGAGGCATCTACGACACGCTGACGGCCCGTGCCGACGACGGCAAGGTGCAGCCGTACCTGGCCGAGAGCATCACCCCGAACGCCACGTCGACGGAGTGGGTGATGAAGCTTCGGCCGAACATCAAGTTCTCCGATGGCACCCCGCTCGATTCCGCCGCCGTGAAGGCCAACTTCGACGCCGCCAAGGCGCCCACCTCGCGCTGCGCCGGCGCGTTGACCTCGGTCACCAGCATGGAGGTCGTCGACCCCCTCACGGTGAAGTACGTGCTCTCGAGCCCCTACGGCCCGTTCGCCGAGCTGCTCTCGGGCGCACCCGGCTACATCTTCTCGCCGGCCAACGCTGCTGCCAAGGGAGCCGACGTTTCGGCCAACCCGGTCGGCGCCGGCCCGTTCATCTTCAAGAGCTGGGAGCGCGACTCGAAGCTCACCCTCGAGAAGAACCCGAACTACTTCCAACAGGGCCTCCCGTACCTCGACTCGGTGATCTTCAAGCCGATCCCCGACGAAGACGCACGGTTGGCATCGCTGAGCTCGGGTGAGGTCGACATCGCCTTCACCCTTCGTCAGCAGTACGTCCGCCAGGCCCGTGACCTCGGCGACGCCGTCAAGCGGTACGAGAAGATCGGCAACCAGTCCGGTGGCTCGATCTTCAACACGACCGTTCCGCCCGTCGACGACAAGCGCGTCCGGCAGGCACTGGCGCACGCCCTCAACCAGCCCGACCTCATCAAGGTCCTCGGCGGCGAAGGCATCTCGCCGGTCTCCACCCAGTTCTTCTCGAAGGACTCGCCGTTCTACTCCGAGAAGGTGGCGGCGGCGTATCCGAAGTTCGACGTCGCTGCCGGCAAGGCCCTCGTCGACGCGTACGTCAAGGACCCGGCTCGCTCCGACAAGAAGCCCGTCGGAACGCCGATCAAGGTGAGCTTCAACTGCCCGCCCGACCCGACCCTCGTGGCCGTCGCTCAGGCATATCAGCAGGAGGCCGCAGCGGTCGGCATCGAGATGGAGCTCAAGCAGGTCGAGCAAGCCACCCACATCAACAACGCCGTGGGCAAGCCGCCGTACACGTCGGCCGACTACATGATCAACTGCTGGCGTCTCGGTGGGCAGGCTGATCCTGACTCGATCCTGTTCAACCAGTACTCCCCGCCGGAAGGCCAGGCCGCCAACGTCACCAACTTCAACAACGCCGAGGTCCAGGCGCAGTTGAAGATCGGCCGGGAGAGCTCGGACTTCAAGACCCGCTACGCGGCGTACGAGAAGATCGGCCTGATCTTCGACGACGAGCTGCCCCACGTTTGGACCGGCGCCACGGCCGCATCGACCGTGACCAAGCCCAACGTGGCCAACTTCCTGAAGTACAAGTTCCCCGACGGCAAGAGCACGGGCGAAGTGGAACTGGCTGTGCCCAACATCGGCCAGCTGTGGGTCACGAAGTAATTCCGAGGGTCTGAGGACAAGGGAGAAGGGTCGGCACCATGCGCCAACTACTGCGAAAGCTCGTGACGTTGGTGCCGACCGTCTTCCTGGTCAGCGTCCTCACCTTCCTCCTGACGAGCCTGCTGCCGGGTGATCCGGCGCTGCAGGTGCTGCAAGGATCGGAACCAACCCAAGAGGCGATCGCTGCGGTCCGCAAGGACCTCGGCCTCGACAAGCCCCTTCCGATTCGCTACGTGAATTACGTGGCCGACGTCGCCCGAGGCGACTTCGGGCGCTCGTACCGCACTCGCCAGCCCGTGCTCGAGGCGATCGGGGAACGTCTCCCCGTGACCCTCGAGATCGGGCTGGTGGCGCTGGTGATCTCGATCCTGTTGGCCGTCCCTCTGGGGGTGTTCAGCGCCTACCGGGCCAACGGCCCCGTCGATCGAGGCATCACCACGGCCAGTTTCGGGTTGTTGGCCATCCCGAGCTTCATGTCGGCCCTGCTGTTGCTGTACTTCTTCGCCGTCTACTTACGCTTGCTTCCAGCCACGGGCTGGACACGAATAACCGAAGACCTCTTCGCCAACATCAAGAGCGTCATTCTTCCGGCCACGGCGCTTGGCATCGGCCAGCTCGCCGTCTACACCCGCCTGTTGCGCTCCGACATGATCGCCACCCTGCAGGAGGACTTCGTCTCGATGGCCCGAGCCAAGGGCTTGCCGACCTGGCGGATCCTGTTCCGCCACGCCCTCCGACCCTCGTCGTTCTCGTTGCTCACGATCATCGGTCTCCAGGTGGGCAATCTCATCGGCGGCGCCGTCATCGTCGAGCAGTTCTTCGCTCTCCCCGGGATCGGTCGTCTGCTCTACGACTCCATCACCCAGCGCGACCTGATCATGGTCCAGGGAGTCGTACTCTTCCTTGCGTTGTCCACCGTGATGGCCAACTTCGCCGTCGACCTGCTGTACTCCGTCCTCGACCCCAGGATCCGCCGTGGCTCAAGCGCAGCCTGACCTCGAATCTCCCGACCTGCCGGCCTCGGCCGCAGGCGCGAGCGGTGCCGAGACCGCCGCCGCCGCCAGCTTGGCCACCGATCCCAGCCTCGCCGGGATGGGCATCAAGCCGCCGAAGAAGAAACGACCGCGCGTCTTCTATTACGCCGCCCTCGGCTGGCTGGTGTTGGTCGTGTTCTGCGCCATCTTCGCCGACATCCTGCCGGTGAAGGACCCGAATTTCGGGGTCATTGCGAACCGGCTCGAGCCCCCGGGTCCGGGCGGCATCCTCGGTTCCGACGACCTCGGTCGCGACATTCTCGCCCGCCTCATCTTCGGTGCGCGGGTTTCGCTCATCGTGTCGTTGACGGCGGTCATCGTCGGCTCGATCGTCGGTGGAACCATCGGGCTCACCGCCGGGTTCTTCCGAGGCACCTACGAGCGGGTGGTGATGTCCTTGGTCGACGTCATTCTCGCCTTCCCCGCCCTGGTGCTGTTGTTGGCCCTGGTGGCGTTCGTCGGACAGAGCCTCTCGACCATTGCGCTGGTCATCGGGTTCCTGGCCATCCCCGCCTACACCCGAGTCGCTCGGGCGACGACGTTGAGCGTCGCCCAACGTGAGTACGTCCTGGCGGCTCGAGCGATGGGCGCGAAGGACACGCGCATCCTGTTCAAGGAGCTCCTGCCCAACGTCGCCCTTCCGGTCGTGGCCTTCGGACTCGTCGCCCTCGGC
>JBKJLN010000098.1:0-4497 GCA_046596935.1 Acidimicrobiales bacterium | reverse complement strand
CGAACGCCGCAACAAGGAAGTCGAGATCTGGGAGTCGGCTCGAGGTGAGGTCGGTCGCGCCATGGACCGCACCCTCGGCGAGATGAAGTTCAACCCCCTCGACATGATGGTGACGTCGGGGGCTCGCGGGAACCCGCAGCAGGTCCGTCAGATCGCCGGCATGAAGGGTCTCGTCACGAACCCGAAGGGCGAGATGATTCCCCGCCCGATCACGTCGTCGTTCCGTGAAGGTCTGTCCGTGCTGGAGTACTTCATCTCCACCCACGGCGCCCGCAAGGGTCTGGCCGACACCGCCCTCCGTACCGCCGACTCGGGCTACCTGACCCGGCGTCTCGTCGACGTCGCCCAGGAGCTGATCGTCCGGGAGATCGATTGCGGCACCACCCGTGGACTCTGGCTCGAGGACATCAAGCCCGATGAAGCCGGTCGCCGCAGTCACCTCGACTACCGGCTCTACGGCCGGGTGCTGGTCGAGCCGGCGGGCGGGTTCGACGCCGGTCACATGGTCGGCGAAGACGACGTCATCACGTTGCGCGACGACGCTTCGGTCGAACGGGTCCGGGTTCGCTCGGTTCTGACGTGTGAGGCCGTCTACGGCATCTGCGCCAGCTGTTACGGCATGTCGTTGGCGTCCCGGCAGTTGGTCGAGCTCGGCGAGGCCGTCGGCGTCATCGCCGCCCAGTCGATCGGTGAGCCCGGCACGCAGCTGACCATGCGTACCTTCCACACCGGCGGTATCGCCGGCTCCGAAGACATCACTCAGGGTCTGCCCCGCGTCGTCGAGCTCTTCGAGGCCCGCACGCCCAAGGGCGCCGCCGTCCTCGCTCGGACATCGGGCTCCATCCGCATCGCCGACGAGGACAACGCCCGTCGCATCCTCATCGTGGCCGACGACGGCAGTGAGGAAGCCCACCTCGTGTCGCCCCGTGCCCACCTCGAGGTCACCGACGGCCAAGAAGTCCAGGCCGGCGACGCCCTCGTCGAGGGCCCAAAGGACCCGAAGCAGTTGCTCGAGATCAAGGGCATCCGCGAGACCCAGCAGTACCTCGTCGACGAGGTGCAGAACGTGTATCGCGATCAGGGCGTGTCGATCCACGACAAGCACATCGAGCTCATCGTCCGCCAGATGCTGCGGCGGATCTCGGTGGCCGACCCTGGCGACTCGTCGTTCCTTCCGGGTGAGCGGGCCGATGCCAAGAACTTCACCGACATGAACCGCCAGCTCGTCCAAGAGGGCAAGCGGGCGGCCGAAGGTCGACCCGAGCTCATGGGCATCACCAAGGCCTCCCTGGCCACCGACTCGTGGCTCTCGGCGGCCTCCTTCCAGGAGACCACCCGGGTGCTGACCGAGGCGGCAATCGAGGGCAAGTCCGACGGGCTTCTCGGCCTGAAGGAGAACATCATCATCGGCAAGCTCATCCCCGCCGGAACCGGCATGCCGATGTATCGCGACATCGAGCTCGACGCTCCCGACTACGAGCCCATGCAGGGCTGGTCGTCGGATGCGGGCACCGAGGAGGATCTCTCCGAGTGGCTCGCCCGTCGGAGCTCGACCGAGGCCGACGCCGTCCAGGCGCTGTCGTGGCTCGGTTCAGCCGTGGCCGGCGCTACCGACGACGCCCCCGGGGGCACGGAGGAGTCGGCCTGACGCCGTGAAGCAAGCGTTCTGGGCGCATCTGCGTGTCGCTGTGACACCTGGATGCGCCCAGAAGCGCGTCTATGGGCAGGTGCCGGCGGCGAGGTTCTCGCTGGGAGTGCGGGCCGTGTTGCCGCGGGCGTCGGACGCCGTGACCCACCACACCATCGCCGCTCTGCCGTTTGGCAGGCGACCCGAGTAGCCGGCGGCACCGGACGGCAGGGGAATGATGCGTTCGCTCGCCGTGCCCTCGACCCAGTGGAGCTCGACGGCCCGCACCTCGCTCTCGTCCTCGACGGTGGCAGCGATGTCGCAGCCCGTCGCCGTCGCCACCACCTCGGGCGGGCGCTCGACGGTGGCCGACAATCGGACGAGGGTGGCCGAGCCGTCGTTACCGCTGATGCGTACGGCCCCTCGCAAAGACCCCTCCGGCGCGTCGGGCGTGACGCCGATGCGCAACTTGATGCGGGCCCCGGGCTCGAGCGTGCCCTCCGACGGGGTCACCAGAAGCCACGTCGCGTCGGCCGAGGCGGCCCACCCGACGGTGCGGTCGGTGAGGTTGGCGAGCATGACCGGAGGCGGCGTCGTCCCCTCGAGGGCGGCACGGTCGACGGTCAGTGACGTGCCAGCCACGGGGATGCGGATCAGCGCTTCGACCTGCCGGGCCTCATCGTCGGGTCGGTGGCGGAGGGCGCTGACGATCCCGCCAACGATCGCGGCGGCGAGCACGGCGGCGGCTGCTATCGCCACCGGACGGAGCCAGCGCCGTCCCGGGCCTTCCGGTTCCAACGGGGGAGGCGCCGTGGCGCGCCGGAGGCGGGACGAGGCCGACGCCGACAGCCGCACCGACGTCGGGGCCTGTTCGAGTTTGCGCTGGCCGAGCAGCGTCCGCACCGACACCATCGACCGCAGACGGTCACCGCACGCAGCACAGCCGGCGGCATGGTCGGCGACCGAAGGCCCGAGGTCGAGCAGCTGGCGCATCGTGGCCGGCGCCGGTGCCGTCCCGCCGGCATCGTCGCCGAGTGGACCATCGGCGGCGCCGAACGGGAGGATGGCGGCCAATCCCTCGCAGTCACCGGCCCCGAGGTGGGCGAGAACGACAGGGTCGAGCAGGTTCTGCCACTCGGCGGCGACCGTGGCCGCTCTCGCTCCTGCGGTGGCGGACGCGAGGCCGAGGGCCCGGGCGAAGCCGCCGCGATCGAGGGCGTGTCGCGTGTCGAGGTCGACGATGATCCGTTCGATCGGCGGGCGAGCCGTGGCCAAGGCGGCGGCAAGCTCCGACAAGTCCGCCGGAGCGTCAGCATCCAGCTCGACGCTGGTCGCCTCGCTCGCTCGCTGCAGCGTTTCGTCTCGAGCGTGGCCCAGCACAGCGGAGCGCACCCGGCCACCTCGCCGCAGTGCCGTTGCCGCGACCTCGGCGGCAGCGTCACCCGGCCCGAGCACTGCACAGGCGAGGGCGTAGGCGTGATCGGCAAGGTCGGGCATGGAGGTGCGGCCGAGGGTAGGTGGTCGGGCCTGCAGCGGCGAATGGCGCACTTGCCTGTTTGCCGTGTCTACGGCTGCTCCCGTACCATTGTCCTTCGGCCGTGGCGCGCCTGCGCGTGCGCACCCGCCGAGGCCGTTTCCCCACCATCGCAGTTTCTCCGAGAGGTTCGCGTTGCCCACGATCAACCAGCTGGTCCGCAAGGGCCGGGTGTCCAAGGTAGAAAAGACGAACACCCCCGCGCTCAAGGGTGCCCCTCAGCGCCGCGGCGTGTGCACCCGTGTCGCCACCCAGACACCCAAGAAGCCGAACTCCGCCCTTCGCAAGGTCGCACGTGTGCGGCTGACGAGTGGCGTCGAGGTCGGTGCCTACATCCCCGGCGAGGGCCACAATCTCCAGGAGCACTCGATCGTGCTCGTCCGTGGTGGTCGTGTGAAGGATCTCCCCGGCTTCCGTTACAAGATCATCCGTGGCGTGCTCGATGCCTCCGGCGTCCGTGACCGCAAGCAGGCCCGCAGCCGCTACGGCGCCAAGAAGGGTTAGGCCAACTCATGCCCCGTAAGGGTCCCGCACCCCGTCGCGATCTCATGCCCGACCCGATCTACCGGTCGGTGCTCGTGACGCAGCTCGTGAACAAGATCCTGCTGTCCGGCAAGCGTTCGGTGGCCGAGAAGATCGTCTACGACGCCCTCGAGGTCGTGAAGGAGAAGAGCGCCGGCGATCCTCTCACCGTGCTCAAGCGGGCGATGGAGAACACCCGGCCGACGCTCGAGGTCAAGAGCCGCCGCGTCGGTGGCGCCACCTATCAGGTGCCCGTCGAGGTTCGCCCCCGCCGGGCGACCACGCTCTCGATCCGCTGGCTCGTCGGCTACAGCCGGCAGCGCCGCGAGAAGACCATGGCCCAGCGCCTGGCCAACGAGCTGCTCGACGCCAGCAACGCCATCGGTCAGGCCGTCAAGCGCAAGGAAGACGTGCACAAGATGGCCGAGTCGAACAAGGCCTTCGCCCACTACCGCTGGTAGCGCCTCGGCGCCTACCACCACGGAGTTCGGGCGCCCGGAAGGGCGCCCGCTTCGTGACCACCCCCAGCCACGCCTGAGCAAAGAAGATCGCGATGCCTCCCATCAGAGAAGTACCCCTCGCCCGGACCCGCAACATCGGGATCATGGCCCACATCGACGCGGGCAAGACCACCACGACCGAGCGGATCCTCTATTACACCGGGAAGAACTACAAGATCGGTGAGGTCCACGAGGGCGCCGCCACCATGGACTGGATGGAGCAGGAGCAGGAGCGGGGCATCACCATCACCTCGGCCGCCACCACCTGTCACTGGAACGACCACCTCATCAACATCATCGACACCCCGGGCCAC
>JBKJLN010000240.1:0-3624 GCA_046596935.1 Acidimicrobiales bacterium | reverse complement strand
ACGACCCGTCCCTGGAAGGCGCCGCCCACGGTGAGCAGGTGCACCATGCGGAGAGAAGGCACGCCAGCAACGGTACCTTGGGGTCTCGCAGCGCTGGAAGGGAACCACGTGGATCGTCGCATCTTCGGCTTGGAGAATGAGTACGGCGTCACGTGCACGCTTCGGGGTCAGCGCCGCCTGAGCCCCGACGAGGTCGCCCGCTATCTCTTCCGTCGCGTCGTCAGTTGGGGACGCAGCAGCAATGTGTTCCTGGAGAACGGCGCCCGCCTCTACCTCGACGTCGGCAGCCACCCGGAGTACGCCACGCCGGAGTGCGACTCGATCCACGACCTCGTCGTCCACGACAAGGCGGGGGAGCGGCGCCTCGAGGATCTGCTCATTGCCGCCGAGCAGCGGCTGCGGGAGGAGGGGATCCGGGGAATCATCTACTTGTTCAAGAACAACACCGATTCGGCCGGGAACTCCTACGGCTGCCACGAGAACTACCTGACGAGCCGACGCGACGATTTCGGCCACTACGCCGAGGTGTTGATCCCGTACTTCGTCAGCCGCCAGATCTACGCCGGCGCCGGCAAGGTGTTGCCGACGGCACGCGGCGCCATGTACTGCATCAGCCAGCGGGCCGAGCACATCTGGGAGGGCGTCTCGAGCGCCACCACCCGCAGTCGGCCGATCATCAATACCCGCGACGAACCCCACGCCGACGCCGAGCGCTTCCGCCGGCTGCACGTCATCGTCGGCGACTCCAACATGAGCGAGTACGCCACCTTCCTCAAGGTCGGGGCGACGTCGATCCTCCTGCGGATGCTCGAGGACCCGAGCGTGGTGCTGCGGGACATGACCCTCGAGAACCCCATCCGCGCCATCCGGGAGATCAGCCACGATCCCACGTGCAAGCGCAAGGTCCGGCTGGCCAACGGACGCGAACTGAGCGCCCTCGACATCCAGGCGGAGTACCTCGCCCGCGCCCAGCGCTACCACGCGGCCAAGGGATTGAGCCCGCTCGAAGAACAGGCTCTCGGCATGTGGGAGCACGTTCTCACCGGTATCGAGAAGGATCCGCTGAGCCTCGACCGGGAATGCGATTGGGTGATCAAGCACAAGCTCATCGAGGCCTACTGCGACAAGAACTCGATCCCGCTCACCCATCCCAAGGTGGCCCTGCTCGATCTGCAGTATCACGATGTGAACCGAAAGCGCGGCCTCTATTACAAGATGCAGGACAAGGGTCTGGTCGAGCGCATGTGCACCGATGAAGAGATCGACATCGCCGTGCACGAGCCGCCGCAGACGACCCGGGCCCGTCTCCGAGGTGAGTTCATCAAGAAGGCGACGGAGAAGCGGCGTGACTACACCGTCGACTGGGTGCACCTGAAGCTCAACGACAACGCCCAACGCACCGTGCTCTGCAAGGACCCGTTCAAGTCGAAGGACGAGCGGGTGGAAAAACTCATCGCGAGTTTGTAGTGCCGTCGTTTCGCACGGGGGTGGTCGAAGAGATCCTGGAGGAGCGGCCAGGGCTGCAACGGGTGCTGGTCGAAGGTGATCGGGCCTATGTGTTGACGCAACTGATCGGCCGCGTGGCCGTCGGCGACCGGGTTGTCATGAACACGACCGCCGTCGAACTCGACCTCGGCACCGGGGGATGGCACGTCGTGCACTGGAACCTTGCTCGGGAGGCGTGGAGTAGCCCCGGCGCGGGCCACATTCTGAAGCTCCGGTACACGAGCCTCCAGGTCGACACAGGAGCGGGGGAGGAAGGGCTCGACCTCCCAGGAACGCTGGGCGGATTACCCGTCGTGGCCTGCGCCCTGCACAGCCAGGTGCCGTGTGTCGCCGTCGTGATCAAGCACCTCCGGCCCGACGCCAGAGTCGTCTACGTGATGACCGACGGAGGCTCCTTACCCCTGGCCTTGAGCGACACCGTGCACCAGCTCCGGATGTCGTCGTTGCTCGACCTCACGATCACGTCGGGACACGCGTTCGGCGGCGATCTGGAGGCCGTGAACCTGCACTCTGCACTTGCTCTGGCTTGCCACTCGGGCGCTGATGTCGTGATCGCCGGGATCGGGCCTGGCGTCGTCGGCACCGGCACCCGACTCGGCCACACGGGGCTCGACGTGGTGGGCATCGTCGACGCCGCCGCCGCCCTCGGGGGGACGCCCATCGTGGCCGTTCGCTACAGCGACGCCGACGAGCGCGAGCGGCATCAGGGGCCCAGCCACCACACGATGACGGCCGTCGAGCTGGCGGCCCGCCAGCTGATCGTGCCCGACCCATCCGACGTGCAAATGCCCGACGTCGCCGCCCTGTTGGCGGAGGCGGGCATCCGGGTGACGACGATGGGGCGCGGTCCCGAGGACGACCCGGCGTTCTTCCTCTGGGCGGGGGCCGCAGGGGTCGCCGCCGCGGATCGGATTCCCCGACGCGACCGGTAACGTCGGGGCCACGTGATCGATGCCCCGGAGACGGCGACCCCGCAACATCGCAAACCGCCGTCCGTCGCCGGCCGTGCCGCGCGATCGGTCATCGAGTGGGTCGTCATCATCGTGGCTGCGCTGCTCGTGGCCTTCGTGGTCAAGACCTTCCTGATCCAAGCCTTCTACATCCCGTCGGCGTCGATGGAACCCGAGTTGCTCATCCGCGACCGGATCCTGGTCAACAAGCTCAGTTACCGCTTGCACGACTTCCACCGCGGCGACATCGTGGTCTTCGAACGTCCCGACTGCGACAGCGGTGACCCGGCGATCAAAGATCTGGTGAAGCGGGTCGTCGGCCTTCCCGGCGACATGGTCGAGGGCAAGGACGGCGGCGTTGTCGTCAACGGGCGCAAACTGCCCGAGACCTACCTCCCCGATGACCAGTCGACGGCCGACTTCGGCCCCGTTCAGGTTCCGGAGAAGCGGCTGTGGCTCATGGGCGACAACCGCGAGAACTCCAAGGACAGCCGGTTCCTCTGCAACAACGGGCCGACGTTCATCGCCGAGGACGCCATCGTCGGGCGCGCCTTCATCCGCGTCTTCCCACTCCAGCGGGTCAGTCTGCTGTAGGTCATCGCTCGTGGGCGGCGAGGGCGTCGACCATCCGATCGACGTGGTCGCTGTACACGCCGTCGAGACCGAAGCGCAGCAGTTGCGAGAGCACCCGCTCGAACTGGGCGTCCCACCCGAAACAGTGGCGCTCGAAGCGATGGAAGAGCGTGGCCAGGCCGAGGTTCCAGTCGGTGTGGTGCAGGTTCACGGCATCGATTCCCGCCGTGGCCAGGTCGGCCGCCCGGCGCTCGGCCCCGTCCTTCATCCGCCGCAACCGAGTCGAGTCGACCAAGCGCACGTCGTCGGAGAGGGTTCGCCACTCGCGCACGAGCTCCCAGTCGTGGTGGCACAGCCAGAGGCGGGGCAGGACATCGTCGCCCGCGGCCCGTGCGACGGCGATGGTGGGAGCGGCCGCCGCAGGGTCCTTGACGTCGAGGCTCAGGTGGAACGAGGTGCCGCAGGTGGCGTAGAGGTCCTCGAGGGTTGGGATCCAGGGCGGGAGTTCGGCCCGAGCGAACGTGACGATCGGCCGGCGCCGCAGCCCGACCCTCACGAGTCCGTCGTGGTCGAGCACGGGCACCCCGTCGGCGCT
>JBKJLN010000224.1:0-4327 GCA_046596935.1 Acidimicrobiales bacterium | reverse complement strand
CACCCTCTTCGCGCTGCACCCCGAAGGTGTTGAGCGCCATCGAAACCAGGGGGTAGTGGCCGATCACCATCACAAGTTCGATGAGTTGCTTGTCGTCGTATTCCTGGGAGAGTCGGGCCCAGGATGCGTCGCCGACGCACGCATCGGCGTGCAGCTCATCCGTGGCCTGGAGGATCGTGCGGTCGAGCTCGCTCCATCCGGGGGAGGACGGGCCCGCGGGGATGCGGGAGATCTCCTCGGCCGTCAGGCCGGCGGCGCGACCGATGGGGACGTGTTGGCCCCACTCGTACTCCGATTGACACAGCCACCCGACCCGCAGGATGGCCAGCTCCCGCTCACGCGCCGGCACCTTTCCGTTGAGGAGCTTGCCCCCGAAGGGCATCCACTTCCGGAAGAGCCCGGGGTGACGCACGAGCGTGCGGAAGATGTTCGACGTGCCCCCCGGCACGACTACACCCCGCAACAACTCCCGCTGCTGGTCGTCGAGCTCGTCGTCGGCCAACGCTGCCACCCGCATCGTTCTGGGGACGTTTTTGGCCCGCAGAACGGGAGAAATGTCCCCAGAACGAGTCAAGGTGGTGGCGTAGCGGGACTCGCGGCGACCGGGTTCGCGCTCGAGGTGCACGACGAGCGGCTCGGTGCGTCCGGCCAGTCGGTCAAGGTCGTGCTCGACGCCGGAGGATCCATCGAAGTCGGCGAGGCGCTCGGTGCGGGTACGGAGCTCGTTGAGGGTCTGCGGACCTCGGAGCAACAGCACGGTGATCAGGGCCAGCTCGCGGGCGTCGAGACCGAGGGCCTCGTCGAGCACGTGGCGGTACTTGGTCGTGCGGTTGCCGCCACCGGCATGGATGACCCGGGCCACGCCCTTGGCCCGCAGGCCCGACATCGCCGCTTCCACGGTGGCGGAATCGAACGAGACGACCGGATCGCGATTGTTCGACTGATTGCAGGCGTTGACCAACGCATTGTGCGACAGCGGGTAGTACTGCGGGGTCGCCAGTGACTTCTCGGCCAGGCTGCCGACGACTCTGGCCTCGACGGCTGAAAGCTCGATCATCGTGTTCGACTACGCCGTGTCCATGATGCGGAACGCTTCGGCTGTGCGACCTTCGGGCAGTCCGCCGGCCTTGGCGGTCATCTGACCCCATCCCCGCATGCGTTCTTCCAAACCGTCGGGATCGGGCAACTGGCTGACGTGGCAGTGCAGCGCCTTCACCTTTCTCGCCAGAACGTCGGTCGTGTCGACCCAGTGGTTGGGCTGAGGACTCCCCATCATCCAGACCTCGGAGACGGCCCATCCGGGAAGGGACTCGTCGAGCAGTTCGGTGAAGGTGAAGTCGTTGCGGGCGTCTGGGTAGACCGCGCACAGAGCAGCTTCGCCGGCGGCGAGGTGATCGGGGTGGCTGGCATAGATGCGATCCCAGTTGCGCTGGGGGGATTGGCACAACACTCGCTGTGGCCGCACCTGGCGGATGACCCGGGAAAGGTCGCGGCGGAGGTCGAGGGTCACCTCGAGACGACCGTCGGCATACCCGAGCCAGGAGAGGTCGTCGACACCGAGGACGGAGGCCGCCGCCGTCTGCTCCTCCCGCCGGATACGGGGGATATCGCTCCGTGCAACCGTCGGGTCGAATCCGCCGGCATCCCCGTCGGTGATGACGCAGTAGCTGACGGCGATGCCCTTGTCGGTCCAGCCCGCCACGGTGCCGGCGGAGCCGAAATCCACGTCGTCGGGATGGGCCGTGATCACCAGGATCCGCTCGATGTCATCGTCGTTCAGCACAGGTCCGAATGTAACCCGCCTACACTGGCGGCCTCATGGGTACCGGTGCGCATTCCAAGGTTCGGGTCAAGAACGACCGCGTCAAGGCGAAGAAGGCTCGCGACAAGAAGCGCGCCGCCGAGGCCGGGGCTGCCCGCGCCGAAGCCAAGCAGTAGCCACCTTCTCTCGGCGTAGCTATTCGAGGGCCGCGTACGGCGCCTGCTCACCCGTCGCCTGCTGGGCCCGCACCTCCGCCAGGCATGCCCGCACGGCGCCGAGGAACTCGGCGATACGGCCGCCCTCGGCGTGCACGGCGTTGACCGTGCAGTGCAACGAGGCCGGCGGCCCCTGCTGATCGCAGTACCAGCCCTTGGCGAAGAGGGCATTGCCGACAGCGAACGTGTCGGCGTCGGTGATCCGGAAGGCCACGAGGGTGGCTTCTGGCTCTCCCAACACCTCGATTCCCGGTTCGGCCCGCAGGCCGGCGATCAGCTCCTCGGTGGCGACACGGGCGGCTTTCGTCAAACGGAGGTACCCGTCCTCGCCCACGTGGGTGAGTACGGCCCAGGCCCCGGCGATGGGTCCTCCGCTCTTGGTGCCGAGCACGCCCGACGAGGCATAGAAACCGCCCAGCCAGTCGTCGGTAGTGAAGGTCTGGTACTTCCGCAGGGCTTTGGAGCGGTGGAGGATGACCGACGCCCCCTTGGCCGTGTAGCCGTACTTGTGGAGGTCGACCGACATCGAGGTGACTCCCGGCACCCGGAAGTCGAAGGGCTCGATCGGGTAGCCCAGGCGTTCGAGCATCGGCAGCGTGATGCCCCCCATGCAGCCGTCGACGTGGCAGTTGATGTCCCGCTCCTCGGCCAGCGCGGCGAGAGCGGCGACCGGGTCGATCACCCCCTGGGGATACTGCGGCGCCGAGGCGACCACGAGGACGGTGTTGTCGTTGATGGCCGCCGCCATGGCGTCGGGGTCGGCCTTGAAGTCGGGCCCGACCGGCACCCGCACCGAACGCACGCCGAAGTACTCCCCGCCCTTGGTGAAGGCGGCGTGGGCTGAGGTCGCCAGCACCATCTCGGGCGCCGTGATCCCCCGCTCGGCCTTGGCCCGCATCTTCGCCGCCTTCACCGCCATGAGGATCGACTCGGTGCCGCCGGTGGTCATGAAGCCCGAGGCCTCCGGGCCGCCGTTGAGGAGGTCGGCCAGCATCGAGACGACCTCGCTCTGCATGCGCCCGACGCTCGGGAAAGCAATCGGGTTCAAGGCGTTGGTCGACAGGAACCGGCCCGAGGCCTCGACGGCGAGCGCATGGATTTCGTCGCCGGCGTCGTAGGCGAGGCTGAACACCCGACCGCCGCGCCAGTCGACGTCGTCGCCTTTGCGCTCGTCGAGCGAGGCCAACACGTCGGCCGCCGGACGGCCGGTCTTGGGGAACGAAGGCATGGCCGCCGACGGTAGCGCTTGGATGATTCGCGCCCTTGGGCGTCAACTGGCGAAAAAGCGGGAAGGGCTGCGGTGTGCGATGGAACAAGACGGGACCCAGTAGCCAGGTCGACGACCGCCGCGGAACCGGCGGTAGTGGATTCGGTGGCGGGCGGGGCTTCCCGATGGGTGGAAAGGCGGCCGGCGGCGGGCTCGGTCTGATCGGCCTGATCATCGCCCTGGTCCTGGGCGGCGGAAACATCCTCGGAGGAGGCGGCGGGAGTGGTGGCGGCTTCGGTGTCGACCCTGGGCTGAGTCCGTTCGATGCCCCCGTCGACGGCTCGGGGAACGGCCTGCAGAACGCCCCGGATCCCGACGCCGAGCTCAAGGACTTCGTCACCTTCGTGACCGAGGACGTCCAACAGTCGTGGCAAGAACAGTTCAAGGCCGCCGGCAAGGAGTACACCGTCACCAAGCTCGTTCTCTTCGAGGACGGCGTCTCGACCGGATGCGGCGAGGCCTCCTCGGCGACCGGCCCCTTCTACTGCCCGCCGGACATGTTGGTCTACCTCGACCTCGGCTTCTTCCGGGAGCTCCAGACGCGCTTCCAGGCGCCCGGAGACTTCGCCCAGGCCTACGTCATCGCCCATGAGTTCGGGCACCACGTGCAGAACCTGCTCGGCGTGAACGAGCAGGTGCAGCGCCAGTCGTCGAAGAACCCCGACAAGGCCAACGCCCTTTCGGTCCGCCTCGAGCTGCAGGCCGACTGCTTCGCCGGCGTCTGGGCCAACTCTGCCTACAAGGAACAGCTCCTCGAGGACGGCGATGTCGAAGAAGGGCTCAACGCCGCGGCCGCGGTCGGCGACGACAGGATTCAGAAGGCGGCCACGGGACGGGTGAACCCGGAGTCGTTCACCCACGGCTCGTCGGCTCAGCGGATGGAGTGGTTCCGCAAGGGCTACGAGAGCGGCGAGCCCGCTCGCTGCGACACCTTCTCCTGACGCACCGCCGTCACCCTCGCACGGCGTTGACGACGGCGAGCACGGCCAGCACGGCAAAGGCGACGCCGGCGATCCGCCGCACGGCGTTCACGGGAATGACCCGGAGGACGGCCCGACCGACGACCACGGCAAGGGCGGCGAC
>JBKJLN010000089.1:0-2628 GCA_046596935.1 Acidimicrobiales bacterium | reverse complement strand
CGCTGTTCCTCGGTCTCTTAGGGCTGCAAGTCAGCGCGGCGGGGCTGACCGTCGCGGTCTCGCGTCTGTTGTAGCCGGGGCGGCGGAAGACGGGCTCGGAGCCGGCCCTCGATGGCTCCCCCGTACGACGACGAACGGGGAGTGCAATGAACGACGAACAACACCTGCAGGACTCGGCCTGGATCGGTGTGTAGCGACGCTGCAGGGATCCGTCGTCCGGGTTTCTGGGCGTGTTCGACGACCGGATCGGTCGTCCGGCGTGCCCAGAACAAAACAGGGTGCCATCGACTATCAGAAATCATAGCAGAACTGCTATGCTGGCGATCATGAACGGAGGGCCTTTGGTGCGCGAGGCACGACGTCGGGCCGGGCTCACCCAGGCGGAGCTGGCGGCGCGGGTGGGTACGACTCAGTCGGCGATCGCTCGCTTGGAGGCGGGCGTCACGGCGCCGGCGCTCGAGCGCCTCGACCTGGTGGTGCGGGCTTGCGGCTTCGCCCTCACGGTCGAGCTCGACGATTCCCTCGACACCGAGGAGTGGGCGAGGGCACGGCGGAACCTCGAGTTGACGCCCCAACAGCGGCTGAAGAGCGCCGTCAACGCCGCCCGCTTCGTTCTCGCCGGTCGCACGGCGGCCCGAGCGCGTCATGAGTGACGGCGCCACCTTCGATCCGACGGCCATCCTCGCCGTGCTCCGCGACCACCGGGTCCGCTTCGTGCTGATCGGCGGCATCGCCGCGGCCATCCACGGCTCGCCCTACGTCACGACCGACGTCGATGTGACGCCGCAGATCGGAGCCGAGAACTTGCAGAGGCTGTCGACGGCGCTGCGGGTGCTGGATGCCCGGATCCGGACGGAGGGTGTTCCCGACGGGCTGCCGTTCTCCCACGATGGCGAATCGCTCGCACGCGGCTCGATCTGGAACCTCACCACGGGCCACGGTGATCTCGATGTCGTGCTCGTCCCAGCCGGCACCTCCGGTTACGACGACCTGGCGAGAGACGCCGTCGACCTCGAGATCCTCGGCGTCTCGGTGCGGGTGGCGTCGTTGGCCGATGTCGTCCGATCGAAGGCGGCGGCCGGGCGGGAGAAGGACCGCCTCCAGGTGCCCCTGCTCCGCCGCCTCCTCGAGGAGGGCGAAGGCAACCACTAGCGAGCGAACTCGCGCCTTCGTCGATGCCTCACACGACATCGAGATGGACGGTGGCGACGGCGCCGGCGGCGAGGCCCTGCGCGCCTACCTTCGTCGCCGCCGGGCTCGGGGGGATCGGTGCGTCCGGGGGCGCTCGGGGTCGTAACGCAGCTCCGGATGGGCGGTGACGGCGTCGAGCGTCGTCGGCCAGCCGGCGGGGACGACGGCGTGCTCGGCGATCGAGAAGGCCACGGTGCCACTCACCACGAACCAGTCGAGAAGATCGATGCCGGCGTCCGCCGCGAGCTCGCCCAACGCGCACCACCGGCGCTCGTCGTCGGGCCGGTCGGCGGGCGCCTCGCCGGTCCGGACACTGACCAGGAAAGCGCCGACCACCTCGTCGGGTGCCATCGCACAGGTCGCGGCCACGACGAACTCGAGCTCGTCGTCGCTGTCGGTCACCGGCCAGTTCGTCACGAATCGACCGGCTTCATCGAGGAACACGATGAGGTTGGTGCCGCGCTCCAGGGCCCTGCCGGCGGACTTCACGACGACCAGGGCGTCGTAGGCGCTGCGGACCACCAGATGGCGGCGCAACAGGTCGAGGGCATCGTTGCCCATTCGGGCCTCCCACGGATCGGGGATCACAGGGGAAGCCGAAGCTCCGATGCCGCTTCGCGGACGCTTGATCTCGCAGCGTACGCATGCTTTCGGGGCCGAGCCAGGCCCGAATTCGCACGCACGGTTCCGTCGTCCGGGTTCCTTCGCTTTCTGGGCGCGCACGACGACCTCTGAGGTCGTCCGGCGCGCCCAGAACGGAAAAGCGCCATCTGGATTCGTTTGGTATCTCGACGAAGCGCCTGTCCTCGCCGGCGCCGCCTGAGTTCCGGCTCTCAGCTCAGAGGCGATCGAGGGTGGCGGTGTCGAACTGGCCCTCGAAGTGCACGTCGAGAACTTGGCGGAACGCAGCCTGATCGGGGTCGGCCTGGTGGAAGAGCGTCATCGAGGACTGAAGCTTGCGAGCATCGATGGCGCTGGCGAGGAGGTCTTGTGGTGAGCGATCAGGCCAGGCGGCGACGGCGGTGGCGCAGTCGAGGAGCCGGGGTGCAAGAACGTCGTGGTCAAGGTAGGCCCGGGCCTCCTGGAGAGCGGCGATGGCGTAGCGCTGGGCCGTGGGGCTCGACCCCAGACCGGCGATCTGCGGGAAGACGAACCACATCCAATGGGAGCGCTTCCGTCCGGCTCGAAGTTCGTCGAGCGCTCGGTCGTAGGTGCCATCCTCCTCCTGCGCGCGCACGAAGCGTTCGAGGTCGTAAGGGTCGCTCCTGTCGGACACGAAAGAATGCTTGCAGTCGAACTGGTGTTCGTATATGATGGTGGGACAGGCCACGACCTTCGGGTCCGGGCGCCACCTCGGAGTCGGGTGCGACGACTCACCTTCATCGGAATGCTCGTTCGCCTGCCCTGATCGGCGGCGGAGTCGAGCGTGATCGTCGT
>JBKJLN010000048.1:0-4158 GCA_046596935.1 Acidimicrobiales bacterium | reverse complement strand
ACGAAGCGGTGGGTCTGGTTCCGGTGTTTAGGGGCACCTCAAGCAGACGCTTTTCGCGCGTACTGCGACGTCGAGATTAGCGCGGCCTCAGAACGACGACGCGTCCCCGTCGTCAGTTGAGGATGGCGATGGCGTCGACCTCGATGAGCTGGCCGGGCATGAACAACGCTTGCACGCCGAGCAGCGTCGAGGCCGACGCCGGAAGGTCATCGCCGAACACCTCGTAGATCGGCGGGTACAGCTGGCCCAGCATGTCCGGCTCGTAGCCGACGACGTAGATGGTGGTGCGGACGACATCGGCGATCGTGGCGCCCGCAGCGTCGAGAGCCGTCTTCAGGTTGCTGAACACCTGGCGCGCCTGAGCGGCGAGATCACCCTCGCCCACGAGCGCACCGTCGACGGTGTGCGGCGTCTGACCCGAGATGAACACCTGCCGGCTTCCCAGGGCGACGATCACCTGGGCCAGGCCGGGGATCTGCATGAGGCCGGGCGGATGGATGCGGTCGATGGTCATGGTTCTGGTTCTCCTTGTAGGTAGGGGCGGGCTAGAGCCCGCGCCGGGTCGCTTCGGACGCCAGCTCTGACCGGCTGGTGACGTCGAGCTTGCTGAAGACGTGGGCCAGGTGGGCCTTGACGGTGGCCCGGGCGATGAAGAGGCGCTCGCCGATCTGGGGGTTGGTGAGGCCTTCGGCGACGAGCCGCACCACCTCGAGCTCGGTGGGAGTCAGGCTGCGCCATCCGGCGGCGGGCCGCCCACGCGTGCCGCGAGCCCGGCGGACGTAGGCGACGGCCCCGTCGAGGTCGAGGGCCGCGCCTTCGGTGCGGCGACCGGCGACCTCGTCGACCCCGAGCGCGGCGTCGATTGCCGCATCGGCGCTGGCGACGAGGGCCGCCCGCAACGGCCAGCGGTGCCACCCGCGCTCGGCGCGGATCCGCTCGGTCGCCCCGCGAAGCCGAGCCGCTTCGGTCCAGCTCTGGTCGTCGGCGGCGAGGACGGCGAGTAGCTCGAGCGCGTCGACGGCGTCAGGGCCGAAGCCGTGGTCGGCGAATCGAGCAAGTGCCTCATGGGCGTGGGACTCGGCCGCCTCGATATCGCCGCCGGCGCGATCGGCGCGGGCCAGCAGGCCGTGCGACCAGCCCAACATCAGAGGGTTGTCGAGCGCCCCGGCCACCTCGAGATGACGGAGAACGATTGCACTGGCTCTGTCCAATGCACCAAGGGTGATGAGCGCCTCGGCGACGACAGGGAGAAAGTGGCCCTCGATGACCAGGGCACCGTCGTCGGCGATGCCGGCGAGAAGCGCAACCGCTTTGTCGACATCTTCGGCGTTCGGCGGGTTGCCGCCGATCATCCGTGCCCGGACGAGGAGCGACCCGAGATAGGCCCGATGAAAATCGGTCATGCCGCGGCTCTGCAAGTCGTGATCACACTGCGAGAGGACCGAGTCCGCCAGCATGTACTCGCCCGCTTGGAGCTCGACTTCGGCCTGGAACCACGCGGCGAAGATCGTCGTCATGGGTTCGCGGGCGACGTCGGCGGCGCGCGCCGCGTCCACCAGTGTTCGCCGTGCGACCGGCAGATCGCCGCGGCGCACCTCCACCCATCCGCATCCGATCCAGTGCCACGCCAACAGGAATTGGCTGCCGAGCCGCTGTGCGACGACGAGGGCCTCGTCGAGCAACGGCAGCGCCGGGTCGTAGCGGTCTTGCCACAGATGGCACCAGGCGCACTTCTGCAGTGAGTCGGCGTGGAAGTAGTCGTCGCCCTGGGCCAGGGCCCGATCGGCCGCTTCGCGCAGGAGGGGCAGCGCCGCCTCGGGTTCGGACAGCTGCATGAGCGAGCCAATGGTGTCGAGGGCACGGGCGACGGTGGCGTCGTCTCCGGCGGCCTCGGCCAAGGCCTTGGCGTCGACTGCGATCTCATACGCGGCGGCGAGATCACCCCCGTAGAAATTGAGGTAGGCGCGACCCCAACACGCCTGGGACCGAAGCTGGGGGTCGAGCTGGTCGGCGTCGCCTATCGCCCGATGCAGCCATCCGTCGCCCTCCTTGAACTGTCCGGAGAGAAACCAGAAGAACGTGAGATCGATGGCCATTTGCAGCAGCCGAGGAGCGTCGAGACTGGCGTCGGCCCACTCGAGAGCGGCGCGCATGTTGTCGTGATCGGGTAGCAGCCGGTCGAGGCTGGCGCCTTGTTGCGCGTTGAGCAGCGCTGGAGCGGTCTGTCGGACCAGCGCAGCGAAGTGGTCGAGGTGGCGGTCACGATTACCGACGTCTTCACCGGCCTCTTCCAACCGCTCTCGCCCGTACTCCTTGATCGTCTCGAGCAAGGCATAACGGGGTTCGGCGCCGACGTCGTCGAGGAGCACAAGGGAGCGGTCGACCAGCTTGGCCAGCAGGGTGAGGATGTCGGCCGTCTCGAGCCCCTCGGCGGCGCAGACCGCCTCGGCGGCGTCAAGGGTGAAGCCGCCGGAGAACGTCGAGAGACGTCGGAACAGCGTCCGTTCGCCATCGTCGAGAAGGTTGTGGCTCCAGTCCACGGACGCCCGCAACGTCTGCTGACGTGGGAGGAGGGCAGCGGCGCCGCCGGTAAGCAGGCGGAAACGATCGTCGAGGCCGGTCAGGATCTGCTCGGGTGTCAGCGCTCGCGACAGTGCTGCGGCGAGCTCGATGGCGAGCGGGATCCCGTCGAGACGCCGGCACAGCTGCACCACCGCGGCGGAGTTTCGATCGGTCAACCGGAAGTTCGACCGGGCTCGGGTGGCCCGGTCGACGAAGAGGCGTACGGCGTCGTAGCGCCCCAGCGCATCGATCGGCTCGGGCTCGCCGCCCCCGGGGAGGTCGAGTGACGGCACCCGCCACGGCGCCTCACCGGCCACGTTCAGAGGCTGGCGGCTCGTCGTGAGCAACCGCACTTGCGGGCATGCCCGCAGCAGCGCATCGGTGAGCGAGGTGGCCTCGGCCAACAGGTGCTCGCAGTTGTCGAGGACGACCAGCAGATCGCGGTCGCGCAGCCGCTCGGTGAGGGTCGCCGTCACCGAGCGGTCGGGCTCATCGGCGATCCGTAGGACGTCGGCGACGACACGGGCGACAGAGGTGGTCTCGCCCACCGGCGCCAGTTCGATGTACCAGACACCGTCGACGTGGCGATCGAGCCGCTCCACCGCAGTCTGCAGCGCCAGCCTGGTCTTGCCGCAGCCGCCCGACCCGGTCAGCGTGACCAAACGAGAGCTGTCGAGCAAGCGCCGTAGCTCCTGCAGCTCCCGATCGCGCCCGACGAAGGTGGTGAGCTGGATCGGCAAGTTGTTCGGGACGGCGTCGAGCGATACCAACGGCGGGAAGTCGTCGCGCAACGCCGAGTGCACGACCTGGAACACGTGCTCAGGGCGACCGAGGTCTCGCAAGCGGTGGGTGCCCAGGTCACGCAGGCCGACGCCGGCGGGGAGACGGTCGGCCACCAGGTCGTGCACGGCGCGAGAAACCACGACCTGGCCGCCGTGGGCGAGAGTCCGTAGCCGGGCACACCGGTTGACTGCCTGGCCGAAGTAGTTGCCCTCGTCGCGCAGCTGCGCCTCGCCCGTGTGGAGGCCGATACGGATGGCGATCTCCGCACCCTCCGGCCACGGCTCGACACCGAACGCCATCTGCGCATCGACCGCCGCCGCCAGCGCATCGGACGCTCGTGAAAAAGCTGCGACCACGCTGTCGCCTTCACCCTGCTCGACGGGGCGAACGCCTCCGTAGCGGCCAACCGCCTCGGCGATCAGGTCGTAGTGGCGCGCCACCGCCTTCGCCATCGCCTGGGGATCGTCCTCCCACCCCCGAGTGGATCCAGCAATGTCGGTGAGCAGGAACGTGACGGTGCCGGTCGGTAGGGCGAAGGTCTCGCCACGCTCCGCTGCCTCGTTGCTCACTGGTTCCCCCCACCGCGGCCGTTGTCCGAGTCGCTCCGATGGTCGCGCACCTAGCACTTCAGCGCGCCGGCCGGGTCCAAGACCCGCCGTAGCCACCGAAGCCCGTCCCACCCGACATGCTGCCGTCGAACGACACCCGGCCGGTCGCGCCAACCCAGTCGCCGGTGCCTTCGACGATGCGGGCGTCGATGTGCATCGTCAGCGACGGACCGTCGGCGACCCACGTCTCGGTGAACCTCAGGGT
>JBKJLN010000482.1:0-2706 GCA_046596935.1 Acidimicrobiales bacterium | reverse complement strand
CACAGGATGGCCCGCTCCAGCCGGCGGAGCTCCCCACCGGGCTCGAGGCCGAGCTCGTCGAGCAGGACCTGCCGCACCCGCTGGTACGCCGCCAGCGCGTCGGACTGCCGCCCGCTGCGGTACAGGGCCACCATCAGGTGGCTCCACAGCCGCTCCCTGAACGGGTGCTGGGAGACGAGGAGTTCGAGCTCCCCGACCAACTCGCCGTGCAGGCCGGCGGCGAGGTCGGCGGTCAGGCGGGCCTCGAGCGCGGCCAGTCGCTCTTGTTGGAGCCTGACCGCCTCGGCGGCCAGCCCCGTGTGCTGGGCCACGCCAGTGAACGGCTCGTCCCGCCAAAGTCCGAGAGCGTCGGTGAGGAGTTGTCGGGCTCGTGTCGTGGCGCCCGAACGAAGGGCTTCGTCGCCGGCTCGGACGAGTGACCGGAACCGGTGCACGTCGACGGCGTCGGGCTCGATCCGTAGTCGGTACCCGACGGGGTCGGTCACGACGCAGTCGCTCCCGAGGACCTGGCGGAGATTCCAGACGTAGGTCTGCAAGGTCTTGCGGGCAGCCGGCGGCGGATCGTCGCCCCACAGCGCCCACATGAGCGAGTCGGTTGAGACCACAGCGCCGCCGGCCAGGCCGAGGGCGGCGACGAGCGAACGCTCCTTGGCCGCACCGAGCACGCGGGGGGTGCCGTCGTCGGCCTCGATCTCCACGGGACCGAGCAGCCGGACGAGCACGAGTCGAGGGTATCGCTGCCTGTCGGAGGAGGCGCCGGTGGCTGGACCGAGCCTGGACCGGCCGGTGTTTCGCTGGGTGCACCGGGGCCGGATGGCTTCGGAGAAAGTGAGTACCGATGCCCCGCTACCTCGTGGAGCGCAACTTCCCCGATGGGCTGACCATCCCTACCAACGGTGACGGCGCCAAGACGTGCCTCGGTGTCGTCCAGAACAACGCCGAGGAGCACGTCACCTGGGTGACATCGTTCGTGTCGACCGACCACAAGAAGACCTTCTGCGTCTACGACGGGCCCAGCCCCGAGTCGATTCATCGGGCGGCGGCGGCGAACGGGCTACCGGTTGATGGCGTCAGCGAAGTCCGTGTCCTCGATCCCTACTTCTACAACGCGTAAGGAAGGCGACCGATGAAACGCATGCTCCTCGCTGCCGCCTTCGCCTCGTCCGTCGTCATCGTCGGGACGAGCGGCGTCGCCTCGGCTGCGCAACACGCCCCGACCTGTTCCGACACCCTCGGTATCGCTGTCCACGGCCAACATGTGGTCGGCGACTACGTGACCGGCATCGGCCACGATGCCCTCGGCTGGCCGGCTCCCGGCGGCGTCGTGGGCGCGGCTGTCTCGGCGAACGGCGGGGCCGTCTTGCCCGGCGGACCCGGGCCCGCCTTCCACTTCTTGAACGGTGTCGCCCCTGGCGCGTCCTTCTGCACCGACTCGAGCTCATTCGGCGCTCACCTGTAGCGCCTGCCCGTGGGGCGGCGGGTTCCAGCCCGCGGCCCCGAGGCGGAATTCGTCCGTGTCCGCTTTACCCCTCTGGATTTGGGAACTCCGGAAGCGCACAGTCGAGAGCGGAGGACACAATCAAGGAGGGCGGAAAATGTATTTGTTCACGCGCCAAACGCGGCTCGCACCTGAGCACGGATTTGACGGTATGGAATGGGCAGTGGAAGTCACCGAGAAGGTGAACCAGGTGACATCCCTCGACGTCGGGCTCTGGATGTCGACGATGTCGCCCGGCGTCGGAACGCTGTCGTGGGGCTGCGCCGTCGAGAGCCTGCAGGACATCGAAAATGCCGAGGCCAAACTCTCGGTCGACCCGACTTTTCAAGACCTTGCCCAGCGCGGGGCCAAGATCACGATCGGCGGCCTCGATGATCAGCTGGCGCAGTACATCGTCCCGGGCGGCGAGGGAAACCCGACGGTGGTGGCTGTTGTCCAGTCGCAGCTGGCGAACGGAAAATTCGGGAGCGGCATCGGCGCCGGCGTGGAGATCGCTCAGAAGGCGACCGAGCTCTCCGGCATGACGACGGCATTCCTCGTCAGCTCCACCGGGAGCTACGGCGGTGTGGCGTGGATCACCGGTGCCACGTCGCTCACCGAGCTCGAGCAGGGCGAAGCCGCCGCCAACGGCAACGCCGACTTCCTGGCGCTCGTCGACCGCCTGTCGGATTGTTTCCTACCGGGCGTCACCACCCAGTCGATCTGGCGCCGGGTCGTCTGATCCGGACATCGGGTCAGCCTGCGGGCGTCGTGTGACCACGCCCGTCGGCTGCCCCGTTCAGAGCTGAGTCGCCGCAGCCAGACGGGAGCTGGTCCTAGCTCCCCGGCGGCAGGTACGTGGCCTTCACAGCGGCGGCGCGGTCGATGTCCTCCGGCGTGAGAAGCACGGTCGTCGTGCAAGTGGTCATACCGCTGGCGCCGACCATCATTCCGACGGCGGCGGCGGTGACGTTGTCGGGAACCTCGACGATGACGAACGCATCCTGGTCTCCAAAAGCGAAGTGGAAGCTCTCGAGCGTGCCGCCGAGGTCGGCGAGCATCTTCTCGACCGCTTCGCGGCGCGCCGATCCTCCCTTGGCGAGGACCCCTTGGATTCCCGCAGCGGTGTAGTTGGCCTGAATCAGGTACTTGGGCATGGGTCGAGCGTGCGCTCATCGATGGTGACCGGCAATGGAGCAAATGGACGATGCGCGGCAATGGTCACGGAA
>JBKJLN010000470.1:0-11090 GCA_046596935.1 Acidimicrobiales bacterium | reverse complement strand
GCGACCCTCCCCTGGCTGGTCGGGCTCACCCGCCTCGTCGTTGCTCTCCTCGGGGGCGACGACGGCCGGGCGCTGTCGTCGATCGTGGCCAAGGACGACGCCTGGGGGTTGCCTCTGGCGCAGCTCTGCACGGGCCTCGGTCGCCTGGTGGCCGGAGACGATGCCGTCGATGTGCTGGCCGACGCCGCCGACGGATTCATTGCCGTGGGCGCGCCGGTGCTCGAGGCCTGGGCTGTTGCGGCTCGCGCGCTCGCGCTGGGCGCCGGGGGCCTCGACGCCAAACGTGCCGGGGAGGAGACGCGCCGGGCCATGCGGTTGGTGCGGGCCACGTCGGTGGCCGGACCGTTGGCATTGGCGGCGGTCGGCGCGGCTCTGTCCGACCCACTCCGTGCCACGAGGCACCACGCCACGGTCGACGCCGTGGTGGCCGAGACGGGCCTGGCCGTCGAACGGTTCATCCGGCACGACAACGTCCACGTCGGTGATGCATCTCTCGCAGGGCCGGCTGGGTCGGCGACCGGGTTGCTCACCCTTCGGTGCTTCGGTCCACTCGAAGTGCTCGTCGACGGCGTGGCCCTCGATCTGTCGCCCATCAAGCCGCGCGTGCGATCCCTGCTGCGGGTGCTCGCCCTGCACGCCGGCCGGCCGGCCCATCGCGACCGCATCGTCGAGTTCCTGTGGCCGGGCGAGGGCGACAGTCAGGTCGGCAATCGAAACCTGCAAGTGGCGGTGTCTTCGTTGCGTCAGCTACTCGAGCCGGGTGTCGCTCGTGGTGCCGCCAACGTGGTCGTCCGTGACGGCGACACCTACCGGCTCCGGGTCGACGCCGACGCCATCGACCTCCTCCAGTTCGACGACCTCGCCGCCGTCGGACGGCACGCCCGTGCCGCCGGCGACGACGATGCCGCCATCGACGCCCTCGGTCGCGCACTCGAGCTCTATCGCGGTGAGTTGCTCGCCGACGAGGGGTCGGCCGAGTGGTTGGTGGGCGAGCGGGACCGACTTCGGGTCGTGGCCGTCGATGCGTCGCAACTGCGGGCCGAGCTCCTGGCCGGGGCGGGACGCCTGGGCGAAGCAATCGCCGAAGCCGAGCGTGGCCTCCGGATCGATCACTACTGCGATGGGCTGTGGCGGGTGCTCATTGCCGCCAGCGACCAGGCCGGAGACCGCGCCTCGGCAAAGCGGAACCAGGAGCGTTACGACGCCGTGCTCCGAGAGCTCGGCGTCTGAGGCTCACCCCTTCTTCTTGAACTCGATCTCGGCGAGGCCGGTGTCGAGGCCAGTTCGACCCTTGTAGACCGAAGAGATCACCACGTCGACCTTGGTGACGCCCGTTGCTCCCTTGAGGGTGAAGCCCTGGCTCTTGCGGAACTCGTCCTCGAGGGTGATGTCGGCGCTTCCGCCGGTGTCGAACACCAGGTGGAGCTCCTTCGGGCGGGGCTGGGTGAGGTAGTTCTCCGGGGTGTCGGTCGATCCGGCCGTGATCAACACCTTGGTCAGATCGGAGGGCGCCTCGAAGGTGAAGGAGATGGTCTGGCCGACGCCGTCGCCTTCGGCGGCTTCCGCCCAGAAGCTGTTCACCACCAGGTCGTTGGCGAAGTTGGCCTCGTGGGTCGGCACCGCAGATGAGGCCGTCACCGCAACCGCATTGACCGTCTTGAACTTCGGATTGACGCTGCCCTGGAGACTGGCGAAGCCGTCCTTGACCTTGCCCACCACTTCTTTGCGGAGGTTCGGCATCTTCACGTTGATACCGATGAGGCTCAACATGGCGATGCCGATGAAGACGAAGCGGACCTTCGCCATGAGTCGTTGGGTCTTGTATTTCGCTTCGTTGGCGGCCGCCCGGGTGTTCCGGCCCTTGGCGTCCTTGGATACCTTCGATTTCTTGCCGCCGCCGAAGAGCGTCTTCCACCACGGCAGCTTCGCTACGGGGACCGACTTGGCCAGCGAGTTGCCGCACTTGCGGCAGAACTTCCGGGCGGGATCGTTGCCTTCGCCGCACTGATCGCAGATGAGGTCGCCGACGTTGACGACCCGTTCTTGCGGCTTGGCCTTGGGATCGGGACGGGGCGGGGCCTTGACATTGGATGGAGCCTGGGCGACCGGCCGCTGGGCAGCCGCGGTGGGCGTCATCGCCGCCGTCGGGGTCGAGGAGAACACGGAGGCGACCGGCGAATCGTCGGCGACCGGGGGAGGAACTGCCTTGGGTCGCGCCAGCAGCGCAGCGGCCCGACGGCGGGCCTCTTCTTCGTCCTTGGCCCTGGCCTCGGCGGTGATTCGGGCCCTGGTCTCGTCCTCGGCGCGGAGGCGAGCCTCTTCCTGTTCACGGGCGCGGGCATCGGCCTCCGCCTTGGCCTTGGCCTCTTCGTCGCCGCGTCGGCGGGCCTCGTCCTCGGCCTGGCGGCGGGCTTCGATCTCGGCTCGCTCCTTGGCCTCGGCATCGGCCCGGGCGCGGGCCTCGACCTCGGCTTGTGCCCTTGCGTCCTCCTCCGCTCGGCGGGCTTCAGCCAGCGCCTTCGCCGCGGCCTCGGCTTCGGCCGCTTGTCGAGCCGCTTCGGCTTCGGCCGCCTCCTGGGCCGCTGCATCGAGGGCCTCGCGTTCAGCGGCGGCACGCGATGCCTGCGCCGCCTCCTGGGCAGCGGCGACTCGGGCTTCGGCCGCAGCCACGGCGGCGGCTTCCTCCTCGGCTTGCCGGGCGGCGTCGGCCTCGGCTTCGCGTCGTCGGTCGGCCTCGGCGGTGGCCCGGGCCTCGTCTTCGGCTCGTCGACGCGCCTCCTCTTCGGCGCGGCGCGCGGCGGCGGCTTCGGCTGCAGCCGTGGCACGGGCCTCGGTCTCGGCCTTGCGCGCGGCTTCGGCTGCTTCGTCGGCCTTGCGCTGCTCGTCGGCGCGGTGGCGAGCCTCGACCTCGGCCGACGCCGCACGCCGTGCGGCCTCGGCAGCTTCGCTCTCGAGTCGGGCCTGTTCGGACGCAGCCGCTGCGGCCGCCGCCAGTTCTTCGTCGGAGGGGCCGGGAGGGACCTCGTCGACGACATCAGCAGCGACGGCATCGGAATGCTCGTCGATGCCGACCGCAGCCTTCACCCGGTCGACGATGCCAACCTTGCTCGCAACCTCGGGCTCGGGTTCGGCGATCGGCGCAGCCACCACCGGGGCGGCGACGCGCTCACCCACCCACTCGAGGAACTTGCCACATGAGCCGCAGAACTCGTCGTCGTCCTCATTGTGGTTGCCACAGTTGGTGCAGACGATCACGCCGGCACCACATCGACGGTGGCGACGACGTGTGCCGGAAGCGTCTGGCGCAACAACTTCGTCACCCGCTCGGCGTCGACGGTCTCACCCGACGGGACGCGGAGGCGCACCGTGACGGTCGCCGCGTCGGAACCAGGCAACTCGCCGCCGGGCGTCGGGGAGAAGCTGACGCCGCCGCTGTCTTCGATCTCGGGGCGCAGTCCCGTGTAGCCCTCCACGAGGTCGGCGATGCCGCGAGCGGTTCCCGACCAGGTGTGGATGGCGACCGCCTTCGCCACCAAAGCCCGCTTGCGCTCCTCGGGGAGATCATCGTCGATGGGCATGCCGACCCACTCCGAGAGCCAGACCAGGAAGTCGGCCGGGGCCAACCAGGGATCGACATACGCCTCGATGGCATCGAGGGTGACGAAGATCGGAGCCAGGACGTCGTCGAGGGCCGATGTGAAGCGTTGGGTGAAGTCGTCGTCGTGGAAGAGGCCCGGCAGCTGCAATCCGATCGGATGTGGCGATTCAAGCCCCTCGATCATCGCCCGCATGTGTTGTCCCTTCCACCGATAGACGCGCCGCAGACTACCGGCATCACGAGCGGCGGACTTGCACCTGGTGGTCCCACGAGAACACGAGAGCGTTGGGTTCCGGCGTGACGATCGGCACCTGACCTTCTCGCTTGTTCTCGAGCGGGAGCGCGGGGTACAGACGGACGTCCTCGACGGCCTCGACGCCCGGCACCGAGTTCAAGATGCTGTAGGCCTCGCCCGGGGTCACCGCCCGCCCGAACGGCCAGCCAGTGCCGTCGGGCCCGCCCCGCAGCGGGTGGAAGTAGGTGTAGAGGGCCTCGAGGGCCGACTGCTCGAGCTTGCGCACGTCGTAGCGGGGCTTGGCTCGCATCCGGGCGATGATGCTGATCGGGTTGTAGGCCGCCGACTCGACCACGACCCTGGTGCCGACGACCCTGCGCTCGTCGAGATAATCACGCACGTGTTCCAGGAGGTCGTCGCTCGGTGCGAGATCGCCGAACTCCACGCTGCCGTTGACCCCATCCTCGATCTGGGGAACGACGAGCACCCGCACGCCGCCAGCGGCCGTGTCGGCCTCGCCCGCAGGCACGCATCGGGCGCGCCCGACACCGGCGCTGGCGTTCTCGGCCAGGTGCTCGAAGTCATCACGGGTGACCGCCCGATGCCGGGTCTGGAGCACGAGAGGGCCTCGCAGCTTGGCGTTCTCGATGTCCTCCCCGTCAGCGCCACCAAGTGCAGCCCGTCGATTGCTGACGTCGGTGATGTACGGCACCTGATCGCGAAGTTCAGTGATGGTGCCAGTGGCGACGTTGCCGGCGCGGCCGCCACCGGTGCGGTACTCACGGATGCGAATGGCCCCGCCTTTCTCCGGCACTTTGCCGAAGTGCCGCAGCGATCCGTCGGGCTCGCGAACGGCAGGTCCGAAGACGATCTCGCCTGTCGCCTCCTCGATCATCACGTGCTGATCGTCGCCGCTGCTCAACGCGAAGGTCTCGACCTGCGTCCACTCCTGCCACCCCTCGATCGTCGAGACGTCGACGGTGTAGCCCCCTTCGATCGGAACGACCGGGCGGTGCTGCAGCCGGAACCGCTGGCCGGGCACGGCTTCGGAGATGCCGCAGATCTCGTCGCGCACGATGTCGGCGTTCACGACCTCGACCGACGCACCGCTCGTGAAAGCACGAACGGCGTGGACGCGGGGCGAGGCGCTGTAGGCCGGTTGCCACTCGGCGTTCTGCACGACGCGGCATCGCACCCAACCGCCGGCCAGCCGCAGAATGCCGGCGTGGGCGACGTGATCGTCGGGGAGGTGGAGCACGATCTGGCCATTGCGGTTCAAGCCGCCGGTCTCGTCTCGTTCGACCTCGCATTCCTTCCATCCCGAACCGATCCACGCCTCCCAGACGACTGGGGGATACCGGGGGTCGACGCCGACACCTTCGATCTCGGCCTCGATCTCGAGGGTGACAGCGTGGCTCGGAACGGCCCTCGACAGACCGACGTAGAAACAGTCCCCGACGTTCGGAATCCGACCGAAGGCAAGGATCGGCGCGCCGTTATCGAGGGTGTCGGTGTGATTGACCTGCAGATTCTCGATTTCGGTGGCGACGAACGTCCGTGTCGACGGCAGGATCGTGAGCGTCTCGGTGGTGGTGAAGGCGATGCCCTCGACCTCGGTGCGGGGCGTCGAGACCTGTACGCCGGCCGGCACGACCACCTCTTGATCGAGCTCGGCCGACAACCAGAACGTGACCGAAGTGCGGCCGGCCGTGGGCGGGCGGAGCGAGAGACCGAGGAGTTCGAGGAACTTGATGTAGGTCTTCTCCGGCACCCGGTTGAGGCGCCATACGAGTTGATCGACCATGTAGGCGAAGGTCTCGATCAGCGTGACACCCGGGTCGGAGACGTTGTGGTCCGTCCATTCGGGGCAGCGCTGTTGCACCATGCGCTTGGCCTCGTCGACGAGGCCCTGGAAGGTCCGGTCGTCGAGTTGGGGGGCGGGCAGAGCCATCGGGCTTACTCCTCGGCAGGGATCGTGTAGAAGGGGAAGACGAGGTTGCGGGGGTCGTTGCCGCCCTTCACCGTGTAGGTGATGCCCACATACATGAGGGCGGTGTTCTGCTCGTCGTAGCGGATGGTGACATCCTCGACATCGACGCGCGGCTCCCAGCGGTTCAACGATCGCCGTACTTCCTGCGCGGCCAGGCCGGCCGTAGTGGAGTTGGCCGGAGCGAAGATCAGGTCGTGGATCCCGCAACCGAACTCGGGTCGCATCGGTCGCTCACCCATGGCGGTGCCGAGGATGAGGCGCATGGCCTCGCGCAACTCTTGATCGTCGCCGACGGTCGCCAGCGCGCCGCTCGCCGTCGTGCGTAAAGGGAAGGAGATGCCCCGCCCGATGAACTCTTCTGCCATTGCCCGGACCCCTAATTGATCTTCACGAGAGCACCGGTGATGGTCGTCATGGCGGTACCGGTGACGTCGACCTTCGCTCCCTTGAGCGCCGCCGCCGCCTGACCCTCGATGTTGGCCGCGGTCTGCGCCTTGATGTTGACCTGCATGCCCTCGATGTCGACGTTCTGCGTCGCCTTCAGCTTGATGTTGCCGGTCGCCTTGAGCGAGATGTCCTTCATCGCTTCGATCACGACGCCGCTGTTGCCCGACTTGATGGTGATGTCGCCGCTGTTGGCGATGGTGATCGTGGCCTGTCCGTTGCTGGCCTTGATCGTCATGTCACCTGACTTGTCGTCGAGGGTCATGGTGATCTTCTTCGCCGCCGTCACCAGCTCGACCGCCGGCTTGTCATCGGAATCGTTGAACGTGAGCTGATGACCCTTGCTCGAGCGGAAGGCTTTCACCGGGGTCTTCCCGGTGTTCACGGCGACGCCGTTGGGGACGGGCGGCTTGTCCTTCGAGTTGTAGAGACCGCCCAGCAGGTATCCATGGTTGATGTCGCCGTGTTCGAAGGCGACGAGAACCTCGTCATTGACCTCGGGCACGAGGTAAAAGCCCTTCTGCGAACCGCCGGCGCCAGGCATCACCAGTCGCACCCAATGGCTGGTGAACTGATTGGATCCTTCGCCGGGCATCCACGGAAAACTCACCTTGATCCGGCCGAGATCTTCGTCGTCCTTGGTGTCGGTGACGATCGCCGGAACGACGCCGGCGATGATGGCCGACGGGCCCGCGGCCAGCGCCACGCCCTCGGTGGCTCCGGCGAGCAGGCTGGCGATCGATCGCTCACCGGCGCCGTTGCAAGAGAAGTCGGTGACGAAGCCGGTCTCGGCATCCCATCGGTGGTGCACTCCGCTGAGGCGGTATTTCCCGTTGAAGGTGGCATTGATCCCCTTCACCTCCACCAGCGCCCCTGGCATCATCTTCTCGTTGCCATCGCAGGTTCCGTCCATCTGCAACGCGCCGGACAGCTGTCGATTCAATCCCGCCTGGGCGGCGGTCGTGGCCTCCGCCTGCGAACCGGGGTTCCCGACCAAGTGCACCTTCGCCGGCCCGAACGCCTGACCGTTCTTTCCCTGGGATTCGTTGAGCGGGGACTTCGCCGTCGACGCTGTGCCGATGATCTCTTTCTTCGTCTTGGCGTCCCACCCTCGGACCTCGACGCTCGTGGCCCACGAATCCGATGTCGTCCGCAAGCTGTAGGTCTCGAGGTTGGCCCCGAATTGCAACGTCTCGGCCAGCGTCGTGAAACTCCCCGGCGGCCGGCACTGGATCGTGGTCCCCGAGCGAACGGAGACGTAGCCGAGGTCGTGCAGGAGTCTTTCCACGAAGTCGCCGTTGCTCTCGGCCGCTTGGGCCACGTACGGAACGATGTCGCTCGACGACTCGACAGTCGCCTGGAGTCCGGCTTCGGAGAGAACTTTCGAGATGATCTCGGATCGTCTCGCCTTGAGGAACGTCGCCGATTTCGAACCCCGGTAGAGGCGGTGGCGTTTGTCGTAGCCCCGGATCACATAGTGGGTCGAGCCGTACCGACCCTCGAGTTCGATGGAGACGATCTCGCCGCTGAAGAGCAGCGTCTCTGCTTCCGGACGCCTCACTTTCATCTCCAGCGCGTCCCCGGGCTTGAATGCCGGCAACGGCTTGTCGAGCGAGACCTCGGGTGCCGCGAAGCTGACGGTGCATGCGTCTGGACGGTTGTAGGTCGCCTCGACCTCGATGCTCTGCAGGTTCTGCTTGAGCGCCCCGGCCATCTCGGTTCCGTTGACGAGGACCTTGAAGGCAACGATTCCTCCCGCCTTCTGCGTGGGGGTGGTGGAGACAGGCACGTCAGGCCGGCGGGACGAGAAGGGAAACGCCGGGGTGCAGACGCATCGGGTCGTCGACGACGCCGTTGGCGTCGGCCAGCTTGCGCCAGTGGGCAGCTGAGCCGTATTCCTCGAAGGCGATCGACGCCAGCGTGTCGCCGGCAACGACGGTGTGGGAGCGCGAGCCGGGCTCGCCGCCAGAGCTGGGGTTCGTCGCCTTCTCCGGTTCGGCGAACTGCTTCAACGTCAACATGACAGTTCCCCGCACCGGCTTGCCGTTGTGCCGGAACAGGGTGTACTTCGCCGAGAGCGCTGAGATGTAACCGGAGAACGCGATCGACTCGCCCCAGGTGAAGTCGACGTGGGGGGCGGTCGGCTTGTTCTTCGACTTCGAGTCGGCGGTCGGGTTGACGAACTTGATGAGCTCCTTGACGGTGACCGAGATGTCGCCCTGTTCCTCGTCGGATTTGTCGAGGAACATCTCGACTTGGATCGACTGGGGAATCGGGCCGTTGTACTCGGCTTGGAGCAGCCCACCCTTGTTCGACTTGTCCGCCCACTTGGCGGCGACGTTGATGCTGAAATCCTTCGGGTTGAACTGGAAGTCCTTGTCCCAGATCTTGGCGCCGCCCGGGCCCTTGCGAACGGTGAGGTGGGCTTTCGTCCACTGCTCCTGCACCTTCATGGCCATGTCAGCGCCCTTTCACGGCGGCGGGCGACAAGAAGCCGTGATAGGCGAGCTCGAGGGTTTCGGTTGCCACCTTGGGGCTGTCGACACTGAACGATGGACCGGTCCATCGCACCGGCACCACCTCCTGGAGACTCCACTCGGCGATGACCGTGTCCTTGGGGCCGCCGACGGCCTGGATCACTGCGGTCTGGTTCTTGGGCCGCAGCTTGGCCACGTTCATGAACCACACGGCCACCTTGCCGCTGTCCTCGTTGATTGGGCGGCTCAGCTTCACGTTGCTGTACTTGAGTCTGGTCGGCAGTTGATGGACGAAGGCGTTGTTGCCGCCTTCCTCGCGTTGCTCGATGGCGGTCTCCATGCCCAGGCCCTCGAAGCTGTTCCACCAGCCGATCTCCTTGGTGTCGAGCTGGAGGTGGAAGCGAACGGCGATGGCCGGATCCGCTTCCTTCCCGCGAGAGCCGATGCCAGCGCTGAGGCGAGCGCCGCCACCGGCGAGGTTGGCGCGTGCCGGCACGGGAGCCATGCGGTTGGTGGGTGGTGTGAGGGGAGCCACGGGAGGGTCCTTCCTTCCTACGCGCGGAAGCGGTTGGCCCGATTGCGGGCTTCGAGCTGCTTGCGGATGTCGGACTCGAGTTGCGAGCGGATGTGGGGATAGAGCTTTCGGGCCTGCTCGGCCAGATCAGCCGACCGATCCTGGAGTGTCTGGGAGGGGGCATCGGCTGGCGCCGACGAGTCGAGCTCCCGGGAGATGGCGATCTCCGCCACCGGGGCGGACTCGGCGGGCGCATGCACCTCGACACTGCGTTGGACGGAGGCGGCGCT
Source organism: Acidimicrobiales bacterium (assembly GCA_046596935.1). Taxonomy (GTDB): domain Bacteria; phylum Actinomycetota; class Acidimicrobiia; order Acidimicrobiales; family CADCTF01; genus DATLED01. The sequence goes on along the minus strand of JBKJLN010000470.1, from coordinate 1,542 downwards.
CGGCGGCGGTTGCGGATACAGGAGGGTGCCGTCCGGGCCGCGCTCGGCGAGGCCGGCACTCACGACGATGTCGGCGGCCGAGGGCATCGATGCCGCGGGGGTGTGCAGTGGCATGGCGTCCGCGCCTCCGGAGCCGGCCGTCGCCGTCGTCACCGGTCCGATCCCGTGCAGCGCCCGTTGCAGAGGAAGGACATCCGGCGGGTCGTCGCTCGACGTGGTCGATGCGACCGGTGAGACGCCTGCGTCCGAGGCTCCGAGACCGCTCTGTACAGGCGCTCGGAAGGGTGTGCCGAGCAGCGTCGTCGCCGTGACGAGCGGGGGGAGCTCGGGCTGCGGGGTGCGAGGTGTGGCTTCCGGTCTGTTCGACGATCGAGTCGTCGGCAGGGCGCGGGCCAGCGTCTGCACGGTTGCTGTTGGGGCGGCGTCGGCGGCCGCTCGTCGTTGCAGCGGCGACGTCGTCGAAGGCGTCAGCGAGGTGAAGGACGACAGGGGGGTGGTGGCGCCAATGGCGCGAGTCGTGGCGAGCGGAAGGAAAGGCGACGAAGCCGTCGACGAGAACGCCGCCTCGCTTGTCGCCGGACTCGAACGCGGGGCGTCGAGGGTCTCCTGCCAGTCGGAAGGAGCGAGGGGCAGCGCCGAGGGGGAGCTACCGATCTGATCGTTCGTCGAATTGCCCGAGGAGGTCAGCGGCGCTGACCCAGCGCTCGTCGAAAGTGCGCCAAGTGTCGGGGCGGGGTCTTCGGCCGGAGCCGCTGTCGCTTCGGCATCGCTCGCCGGCAGGGGAACCGATACCTCCGACGCGGATGTCGGCGCCGACGCCGACGGGGCGACCGACCGGGACACGTTCACCGTCGGCGGCTCGGCGGTGGCTGGAGCGGCGGAGGCTGGAGTGGCGGAGGCTGGAGTGGCGGCGGGACGAGGTGAAACCAAGGGGAGGCGAGAGGTGTCGCCGTGTGGACGTCCGGTGCCGTCGCCGCCGGCCGGATGGTCGGCGGCGCCCGACGCAACGGGCAACGGCGCGCCTCCGGCGAGGGGAGCCGTCGTGGCGATGCCGGGTGTGTCACGTTGCCGCTGCAACGACGGCTCGGAGGCCGGCGCGACGGACGCCGCCTCGGACGCCGCGGCAACCGCCGCCGCTGCTGCTGCCGGCGCAATCGACGCCGCCTCGAGCCCGCTGCCTTCTTCCACCGGATGCGGCGGCGACGTATGCGCGGGCGCGTGGCCCACTGCGTCGGAGGTCGTCGGACCGACGCCGAGGAGGGGAACCGTGGTGGGAGCCGGCGGATCGCTCGACGGCGACTCCCCTTCGAGACTCGATGGGCGGCGAGTTTCGTGGAGCGGGAGGTCGAGCGCAGGTGCGCCGACGGACGAGCCTGGTGGCGTACTGGGCGCCAGGAGGTGCGGGGGCAACTCGATCGGTCGGGCGCCGACGGTGCGACGCTGGAGTGTCCGTGGCTGGATCGGGGGCGCCAAGTCGTCGGGCCGGCTTGCCAGAAGTTCCGGGTCGGATTCGTCCGGCATATCGAGAGCCGACAGGTCGAA
>JBKJLN010000023.1:0-5967 GCA_046596935.1 Acidimicrobiales bacterium | reverse complement strand
CGATGGTCGCCGCCGACGCCCTCGAGGCCGTGTTCGGCGCTGTCTGGTTCAACTTCCAGGAGAACGGCAACTGGGGCGTCGACCGTCCCGAGCGCCAGCACATGCACGTGCACGTGTACGGCAGGACGAGTGATGCCGTCGACCAGCCCTACGGCGAAGCCCTCCGCTTCCCTCTTCGGGAGCACGTTCCGGCCTGGCGCGTCGTCGCCCCCAACGACGACGAACGCAGGGACCTGAAGCGCGAAGCGGAGAGCGCATTGGCCCGTCGCCAGCGACCCTGAGGTCTTCGTCCAATCCCTCTTCATCGCAGGGAGACGGCGCTTGTTCTTGCGATCCCACGCTTCGATTCGCCTTACGACTCGATCGGGAGGGGGCCGGGTTTGGCGAAAAGCCACCCCTGACCCGCTTGCACGCCAAGGAGCTCGAGCGCCAACAGCTCCTCGTCTTCCTCGATGCCCTCGGCCACAACGATGGCGCCCGAACGCTCGGCATAGGCGGCCACGCTGGAGACGAGCGCCTGGCGGATCGGCTGGTGTTGTACGCCTTTGACCAAGGCCATGTCGAGCTTGATCACCTCGGGTTGCAAGCGGAACAGGTGCCGGAGCCGGGCAAAGCCGCTGCCAAGGTCGTCGACGGCCACCCTCAGCCCGCGCTGGCGCAGGTCGCCAAGCGCGACCGCGATCGCGTCATAGCTCTCGATTGGCGATGACTCGATGAGCTCGAGCACCAGGCGATCCACCGGCACTCCGTCGAACGCAGCGGCCATGCCTGCGGACAACACCGTCGCCGGCGAGACGTTCACGGCCATGAAGGCGCCGTCGGGAAGCCCAGGAAGCTGACGGAGGGCGGCGCGCACCGCTGCCAGCTCGAGCTCGACCCCGAGCCCCACGCTCGCCGCCTCGTGGAACCACACGTCCGGGGGTCGGGCCGGTTCGCAGGCGAACCGGGTCAGGGCCTCGTAGCCGAGCACGCGCCCGGTGCCGAGCTCGATGATCGCGTGGAACACGATCAGGAAGAGCGACTCGTCGAGCACCAGCTCGATGCGGGCCTTTGCTGCATGATCCCTCTCGGCTGTCGTGTCCGTTGTCGGTGCGAGTTGTCCCATGTTCCATCCTCCTGGTGCGTCGTCGTGGTGCAGTGCGATGAACCGCACCCTCCACCAGCCGGGTTGACGGAGACTTGACAAACGCTTGATCCCGGCTCGGCGTCGAAGGTTGGCTACCGTCGATGTGGTGCTGTTCCGCGTGCTCGGACCATTCGAGGTTCTTGGCGACGATGGCCGCGTGCTCGACCTCGGCCGTCCGAAGGAGCGCGCGCTCCTCGCGGTGCTCACGCTCGAGGTCGGGCAGGTCGTGAGCGCTGATGCCCTGGCCGCGCAGCTCTGGCCCGATGCCCAGCCGGCAGGGGCGACCAGCTCACTCCAGAGCTATGTCTCGAACCTCAGACGGGTGTTGGCTCCAGCCGACGGCACGGGAGCGGAGGTTTCCGTCCTCAGGACACAACGGCCCGGTTGGGTACTCGATGTCGATCCGGGTCTCGTCGACGCAGTCCTGTTCGACGCCGCCGCCGAGGAAGGGCGGGCTGCGCTGGCCGCCGGGCGATTCGAAGAGGCACAGGACCTCCTGGTCGACGCAGAGGGACTGTGGCGCGGCGAGCCGCTGGCCGATATGTCCCACGTGCCGGCCGCAGTGGCGTTCGCGGGGCTGATGGCCGAGCGGCGGTTGGCGGTCACCGAAGACCGAGTCGACGCCCGTTTGGCGCTCGGCCGCCACGCCGATGCCGTCGCCGAGCTCGAGGGGCTGGTGATCCGGCACCCGATGCGCGAGCGGTTGACCGGCCAGCTGGTCCTGAGCCTCTACCGCACCGGCCGTCAAGCCGAAGCGCTCCGAGCGTGCGCCCGTCTGCGGACAACGCTTCGAGACGAACTCGGCCTCGACCCCGCCCCGTCGCTGCGAGACCTCGAGGCCCGCGTGCTCCGTCAGGATCCCTCCCTGGACACCCCAAGCCTCCTCGGCAGGGACGAGCAGGTACGGCCGCCGGCCGTCACCATGACCGGGCTCCCCCCGGCGCTGCGGCCCGCTCGACCGGTGTCGCTGTGTGGCCGCCGCGACGAGCTGGCCCGAATCATCGAGCTGTGGACCAAGGCCTCGGCCGGGACCCGCTCGTGCGTCGCCATCAACGGCGAAGCCGGCATCGGCAAGACGCGACTCGCCTCCGAAGTGGCTGCCAGGGCGATCAGCGACGGCGCGTTTGTGCTCGCCGGGCGGTGCTACGAAGAGAACCTGGTCGCCTACCAGCCCATGGTCGAGGCCCTCCGCGCCTTGCAGGCCGATCTCGGGCTCGATGCCATCGTGTCGCACGCCGGCCCCCACGCCTCTGACCTGGCGCCCCTCCTCCCGGCGCTCGGGCGGGACGAGTCCAGCGAGACATCGCCGAGCAGTCCCGGAACCACCGATGGCGAGTCCGAGAGATACCTTCTCTTCGAGTCGGTCCACTCCTTCCTGGCCTCGCTCGCCGCGAGTGGCCCGGCCGTGTTGGTTCTCGATGACATGCAGTGGGTCGACGGCTCCACCGTCCTGTTGTTACGCCACCTGCTCCGTCACCCTGAGCCAGTTTCCCTGTTGGTCGTGCTCACGCATCGGCCCCTGGAAGACGCGCCCGAGTCGGCCCTCAGCGACCTGCTCGCCGAGCTTCGCCGCGACGGACTGGCGGAGCGGGTCGACCTCGTCGGGTTGGAAGAACACGATGTTGCCGCCCTGATCCGCGCCCATGCCGGGGAGGACCTCCCTGAGGGATTCGCATCGTCGGTCCACAGCGAGACCGAGGGAAACCCGTTCTTCGTGGAAGAGGTGCTCCTCCACCTGCTCGATCAAGATCGACGACAAGTGCCGGGCGATCCGGACGACGGCGCCGCGGCTGTGGCCCGTCTCGGTATCCCTGACGGGGTCAACGATTTGATCGGACGGCGATTGCGGCGCTTGCCTGATGGGGTCCAGCACTCTCTCGAAGCGGCGTCGGTGCTCGGACGGGAATTCGGTGCCGACCTCGTAACGGCCGTCACGGGCCAGACCTTCGATGAGCTCGTGGAGCACCTCGACGCCGCCCGTCGCGCCCGCCTGATCACCGATGGGAGCACACCAGGATCTTGCACGTTCGCCCATCCCCTCGTACGGGAAGCTCTCTACGGCGCGTTGACGGGGCTGCGGCGGGCGTCGCTCCACCGGCGCGTCGCCGACGCGATGGCCGTTGGACGCAGGGACGTCGACATCGATGCGCTCGCCCACCATGCGTTCGAAGGTCTGGGCGCGGGCGGCGCCGAGCTGGCGGTGACCGCCTGCCGGGCTGCGGCCCAGGCCAACCTTGGCGCCGTTGCCTTCGAGGAGTCGGTCGTGCAGATCGACCATGCGCTGATCGCAGCCGAAGCATCCGGCTCCTCACCTGGCGAACGAGCCGAGTTGCTCCTCATTGCCGCCGACGCCATCGTGCGTACCGGCGATCTCACCAGCGCCCGGCTGCGGGTGCATCAAGCAAGCGGCCTCGCCCGTCGAGCTCAGCGGCCTGACCTCCTCGCCACCGGCGCGTTGCTCTTCGCGGGTGTCGCCACAGCTGATCGGTCCGATCCTGAGGTCATGGCCATGCTCGACGAGGCGCTCTCCGTCTTGCCGGATGGCCCTTCAGGGCTCAGAGCGGCGGTCACGGCACGATTGGCCATGGAGGAGTGCTTCGCCGACCACCGGCGAAGCGACCAGCTGAGCGCGACAGCCGTCGCCATGGCCCGAGCCGCCGGCGAGCAAGCCACGCTCGCCACCGTTCTCGGTAGCCGGCACTGGGTACTCGGAGACCCAGCCGCCGTGCCCGAGCAGCTGGCCATCGCCGAAGAGATCATCGCCATCGGCCAGACGCTCGGCGACGATGAGACGGAGTTCTCCGGACGCCACTACCGAATGCTCGACCTCCTCACCCTCGGCCGCATCGATGAGGCCGGCGAAGAGGTGCCGAAGCTGACGGCGCTCGCCGAGCGAATGCGTCAACCCCGTCACCTCTGGCAGGTATCGGTGTACGGACCCATGCTGGCTCTGCTGCGCGGACACCTCGACGATGCGGAGGGTCTGGCCACCGTTGCCTTCGACTTGGGCCAGGTCGGCCAAGCGACCAATGCGCTCGTTGCCTATGGGGCGTCCCTTTTCGCTCTCCGCTTCGAGCAGGGACGGCTGATCGAGCTCGACAGCGCCGTGCGAGACTTCGTCGACCAATACCCCGGGCTCGTGGCGTGGCGTTGCGCACTGGCGTGGCTGTGCTGCGAGGCCGGCGATCTCGACGAAGCGCGATCGCACATCGCGGCCATCGTCGAGGGAGGCCTCGAGCGCCTGCCGCGCGACACGACCTGGCTGGTGGCGATGACGTTCCTGTCCTTCGCTTGCGCGGTGACCGGGGAGGCTGAAGCGGCCGGCGAGCTGCGTCGCCTCCTCCAACCGGGAGCGGGAATGCTCGTTGTGGTGGCCGCAGGTTTCGCGTGCGTCGGCCCCGTCGATCTCCCGCTAGCTCTCCTGGCCGACCTCGACGGTGATCGCGCCCAGGCCGAGGTTCACTTCTCCGCCGCCGCCGAATTGAGTCGTGCCGTCGACGCACCGTCGTGGGCCGCGCGGGTAGACGCAGCCTGGGCCTCGTCGCTGCGACGACACGGCGACGGGAGCCAGCTCTCGCGGGCCGTCGCCCTCGCCAGCGCGGCGGCCGCGGAGATGGACCGTCTCGGTGTCGGCGGCCTCACCCGTCTCGCCGCCGCAACGGCCGCCACCACGGAGTCCGAGGTGACGGGGTGATCAACAAGGCAGTCACCGCTGTGATCCCCCCGTCGACAGTCGCCACCTATCCACCGGATGAGGCCGCAGTGACGTGGGTCCCTGGCGACTTCCTCCTCACCCATCGCACCGCTCTGTTCAGCCGGTTCATCAGGTCTTGCCAGAAGCTGCGTATCCACGGCGACGATGCGATGTTCACCTACTGGAGCCATGCAGCTCTGATCGTGTCGGACCAAGGTGAGCTCATCGAGGCCCTCAAGCAGGGCGTGTGTCGCACCAACGCATCTGCGTACCGCGACGTGATCTACAAGGTGGTCCATGTGACGGCGAGCCCGGAGGACCGGGCCCAAGCAGTGGCGTTCGCGCACTGGTCGGCCGACCGCCATGAGCAGTTCGGACACATCACCCTCTGGTCGATCTTCCTCTCACTGATCACTGGGGGAAGGCTCAGCTTCTACGTCGACGGAACCGAGATCTGCTCCGCCCTGGTGGCCCGATGCCAAGAGCGCACGGGGGCCATCTTCGACCGCCAGCCCAGCCACATCATGCCCGCCGACCTCGCCAAGTACTACAAAGTCCAGCCCCCGAAGTCTGGTGCGAAAACCGGTACCGACTGATCGCCTCGAGGCAAGCGCCGATGCGGCGACGCGCGACGAGCAATCAGGAGTGGCCAAACGGTGCGTCCCAGGACCTCTCAGTGACCGATGATCCGCTCGAGGAGCACGAGGTCGAGCCAGCGATCGAACTTCCTCCCCACCTCCGGCATAGACGCCACCGCGTCGAAGCCGAGCCGGCGATGGAACTCGATGGAGTCGTGGTTGTCGGCATCCACACCCGCCACGAGCACATGGACATCGAGCTCGCGCGCCCGATCGACAAGCGCCTCGATCAACAGCCGGCCGACGCCGTGACCGTGGTGGGTACCGGCGACGTGGATCGTCAGCTCCTTCGAGTGCCGATAGCCAGGGAAGCGGGAACCGCCTCGGAACCCTGACCACGTCGCATACCCCCGGATTTCGCCACCGAGCTCAGCGACCAGAACCGGGTGGCTCGCCGTCCGCTGGGCGACCCACCACTCCGTCATCTCGGCCTCATCAGCGAGATGCTCCCGCCACGCCACAGTCGTCGTCGGGATCAGCGCGTTGAACAACTCGCGAATGGCAGGAAC
>JBKJLN010000177.1:0-4897 GCA_046596935.1 Acidimicrobiales bacterium | reverse complement strand
AGCGCCGTCGCCGACGACCACGAGTGACGTGTGCGAGAACCGACGACCACCCTTGACGACCTTGGCGACCCGGCGGCCGCGGCCGATCGGCCGCTCCTGCAGGTGTCCGGCGCCGTGATCACGATCACCGCGATCACCGCGATCATTGCGGTCGTTGCGGGGGCCTCCGCCACCGCGATTGAAGTCACTCATCTAAAACTCCAGTCCTGCTTCGCGGGCGGCGTCGGCCAATGCGGCGACACGGCCGTGATATCCGAATCCACCGCGGTCGAAGACGACCTTGTCGACGCCGGCTTCCTTGGCGCGGGTGGCAACGAGGCGGCCGACGGCCGTGGCCGCGCTGACGTTTCCGCCGTAGTTGGTGCGCAGATCGGCTTCGACCGTCGACGCCGCGGCGAGGGTGCGGCCCGATCGGTCGTCGATGACCTGAGCGGAGATGTGCTTGGTCGAACGGAAGATGGCCAGGCGAGGACGGTCGGCCGTACCGGCGACCTTCTTGCGCACGCGGAAATGGCGGCGCTTTCGAAGCTCGGTCTTCTTATGAGAGGCGTTGCTCACTTGGCGGCCTTTCCAGCCTTCCGCTGCACCACTTCGCCGGCGTAGCGGACGCCCTTGCCCTTGTAGGGCTCGGGCTTGCGAATCTTGCGGATGTTGGCGGCGACCTGGCCGACGAGCTCCTTGTCGATGCCCTTCACGATGATGCGCGTGGGGATCGGAACCTCGAACGAGATGCCCGAAGGCGCGTCGACGGCGACCGGATGGCTGAAGCCGAGGGCGAGGTCGAGACGGTTGGGCGAAGGGGCGGCGGCGCGGTAGCCGACGCCGACGATCTCGAGCTCCTTGGTGAAGCCGGCGGTGACGCCGACGACCATGTTGTGCACGAGCGATCGGGTGAGGCCGTGGAGCGCCCGGTTGGCACGCTCATCGTTCGGCCGCTCGACCAGCAGTTCGGACTCTTCCTGGCGAATGGTGATCTCGCCCGGAATCTCGCGCTGCAGGACCCCTTGGGGGCCTTTCACGCTCACGACGCGCCCGTTCAGCGTCACGTCGACGCCGGAGGGTACGGGGATGGGGGACTTACCGATGCGGGACATGGAGAGCTCCGAGCTACCAGACGAAACAGAGGACTTCGCCGCCCATACGGGACTTGCGAGCCTCTCGATCGGTCATGAGTCCCCGGCTGGTCGACACCACGGCAACGCCGAGGCCGCCCAGAACCCGAGGAAGGCTGTCGGCCTTTGCGTAGACACGCAGGCCGGGCTTCGAGACGCGCTTGATGCCCGAGATGGTGCGGGTGCGGTCCGATGCGTACTTCATGTTGATGGTCAGGAGCTTGCCGGGCCGCTCGGTGTTGTCGGCCACGGAAAAGCCCTGGATGTAACCCTCGCGCTGAAGGATGGCGGCGAGCGCCTCCTTGAGCTTCGACGAGGGCATGCGCACCTCGTCGTGCATGGCGACATTGCCGTTGCGGATGCGGGTGAGCATGTCCGCGATGGGATCGGTCATCGTCATCGGGCTACCAACTCGCCTTGGTGACGCCAGGAATCTCGCCGGCGTGGACCATGTCGCGAAGGCAGATACGGCAGAGCCCGAACTTGCGGTAGACGGCCTTCGGCCGACCGCACTTGCGGCACCGCGTGTACGCGCGCACCTTGTACTTCGGCTTCTTCTGCTGCTTCTCGATCAGTGCCTTCTTCGCCATTACTTCTTGCCTCTCTGATGCTGGGGTCCGCGCTTCTTCTTCTTGGGGGGCGTCATGAATCCGATGGGTCCTTCGTCGCCGGGCTTCTTGAAGGGGAAGCCGAACGTCTCGAGGAAGGCTTTGCCCTCATCGTTGGAGTTCGCCGTGGTGACGATGGTGATGTCCATGCCACGGGTGGCATCGATCTTGTCGTACTCGATCTCCGGAAAGATCAGCTGCTCGCTCACGCCGAACGTGTAGTTGCCACGACCGTCGAAGCTGTCGGCCGGCAGGCCGCGGAAGTCACGGATGCGGGGGATGGCGACGCTGATGAGTCGGTCGAGGAATTCCCACATGCGGTCGCCTCGAAGGGTGACCTTGCAGCCGATGTTCTGACCCTCGCGGAGCTTGAAGCCGGCGATCGAGGTCTTGGCTTTGGTGACGAGCGGCTTCTGCCCGGTGATGAGGGTCATGTCGCGAACGGCGCCTTCGAGCAGCGATGGCTGACCGACGGCACGGCCGACGCCCATGTTCACCACGATCTTCTCGAGGCGGGGCACCTCCATCACGTTGGCGAGGCCGAGGCGCTCCTTGAGCGTGTTCTGCAACTCGGTGTCGAAGCGCTCCTTGAGGCGCGGGCGCTCACCGGCATATTGCGAACGGGTGGCGGTCATGCGAGGTCTCCTCCGCACTTGCGGCAGATCCGGAGCTTGCGGCCCTGATCGTCGAAGCGGTAGCCGACGCGGGTCGCCTTGCTGCAGGCCGAGCAGATGATGGCGACGTTGGCCACCGGAATCGGCATGTCCTTGTCGATGATGCCGCCCTGGGTCGTGGCGCGGGTCGCACGCTGGTGACGCTTGGCGATGTTGACGCCGTCGACGACGACCTTGCCCCTCTCGGGAATGGCTCGCATCACGGCGCCCTCCTTCCCGCGGTCTTTCCCGGTCAACACGCGGACGCGGTCGCCCTTCTTGATCTTCATGGGTTAGAGCACCTCCGGTGCCAGCGAGACGATGCGCATGAACTTCTTGTCCCGGAGCTCGCGGCCCACGGGGCCGAAGATCCGGGTGCCGCGCGGCTGCAGCTGGTCGTTGATGAGCACGGCGGCGTTCTCGTCGAAGCGGATGTAGCTGCCGTCGGGACGGCGCCGCTCTTTCTTGGTGCGGACGACGACGCACTTGACGACGTCGCCGCGCTTGACGGCGGCGCCGGGAATGGCGTCCTTGACGGTGGCGACGAAGATGTCGCCGATGGTGGCGTAACGCCGGCGGGAACCGCCGAGCACCTTGATACAGAGCACCTCGCGGGCTCCGCTGTTGTCGGCCACGCGAAGCCGCGTCTCCTGCTGAATCATCGGGCCCGCTCCAGCACTTCCAGGAGGCGCCAGCGCTTCAACTTCGACATGGGGCGGGTTTCCTGCACCCGCACCCGGTCGCCGACGCGCATGTCGTTGTTCTCGTCGTGCACGTAGAGACGCTTGGTGCGCTGCATCGTCTTGAAGTAGCGGGGGTGACGGACGCGCTCGATGATCTCGACCACGGCGGTCTTCTCCATGCTCGACGAGGCGACCAGGCCCTCACGGACCTTGCGGGCGTTGACCCGCTTCTCGGTTCCGTCGCCGGCCGACGCCGCTGCGGGAGCCGGCGTGGGATCAGTGGATTCACTCATGCGTTGTTCTCCGTGGCCTCGGCAGCGGCGATCTCGCGCTGACGGAGGAAGGTTTCGATACGGGCGACGTTGCGTCGGACGTGGGTGATGCGAGCCGAGTTGTCGAGCTGGCCGGTCACGTTCTGGAACCGCAGGTTGAACAGCTCCTGCTTGGCCTCGGCGAGGCGGGTGATCAACTCGTCCTCGGACAGGTCGCGGACTTCGGCGGCAAGCTTGTTGGGCATCAGACCTCGACCTCCTCGGTGCGCTGGATGAACTTCGCCTTGATCGGCAGCTTCTGGATGGCCCGCTCCATGGCTTCCTTGGCCAGAGGCGCAGGAACACCGCCGAGCTCGAACATGATGCGGCCGGGCTTGACCACGGCGACCCAGAATTCGGGGTTGCCCTTGCCGGAACCCATGCGGGTCTCGGCCGGCTTCTTGGTGACGGGCTTGTCCGGGAACACCCGGATCCAGACCTTGCCGCCGCGCTTGACGTGGCGGGTCATGGCAATACGAGCGGCCTCGATCTGGCGGGCGGTGATCCAACCGGGCTCGAGGGCCTGGATGGCGAAGTCGCCGAAGGAGATCACGGTGCCGCCCTTGGCGGCGCCGGTCATGCGGCCGCGGTGCTGCTTGCGGTGCTTGACCTTGCGGGGCATCAACATGGCGGCCTACTCGTCCTTCTTGAAGTGCGGGGCTTCGTGGTGCTCGCGGGTGCGGCGCTCGATTTCCTCTTCCTCGGCGATGAGGCGCTCGAGGGCGGGGTCGACCTCGCCGACGATCGGAGCCGGGACTTCCGTCGTGGCCCCTTCCTCGCCGAGAACCCCAGTGCCTTCAGCATCGGGACGGCGACGCTGGGCGCCGCCACCGGAGCTGATGACCCGGCGTTCGCCGCCGACCTGACCCGACGTTCCGCCGGTGGCCATCTGGGCCTCGCGGCTGATCTTGTCGTCGGGGGAGACCTTGTACGGGAGGATGTCGCCCTTGTAGATCCACACCTTGACGCCGATGCGACCCTGCGGGGTCTTGGCTTCGCGGACGCCGTAGTCGATGTCGGCGCGAAGGGTGTGCAGCGGCACGCGACCTTCGCGGTAGAACTCCTTGCGGCTCATCTCGGAACCGCCAAGGCGACCCGAGCACTGCACGCGGATGCCGAGGGCACCTGCCTTGAGCACGGTCTGGACGGTGCGCTTCATGGCTCGACGGAAGCTGACGCGACCGGCGAGCTGGTCGGCGATGGCCTGGGCCATCAGCGCGGCGTCGAGCTCGGGCTGCTTGATCTCCTGGATGTTCAGCTGCACCTTGTTGTTGCCGGTGATCTTGCCGAGGTGCGTGCGGAGGCGGTCGGCCTCGGCGCCGCGGCGACCGATGACGATGCCGGGGCGGGCCGTGTGCACGTCGATGCGCAGGCGATCACGCGTGCGCTCGATCTCGATGCGGCTGACGGCGGCCCGCTCAAGCTGGCTGGTGAGGTAGCTGCGGATCTTCCAGTCCTCGATCACCCAGTCCTGGTAGGTCTGGTCGTTGAACCAGCGCGACTTCCAGTCGGTGGTGATGCCGAGGCGGA
>JBKJLN010000473.1:0-5387 GCA_046596935.1 Acidimicrobiales bacterium | reverse complement strand
CTCGACGCCGATCCGTTCGACCTCTACCGATCACTGCGCCAGGTGAACCCGAGCCCCTACATGTACTTCGTCCGTCACCCTGAGGTCACGGTCGTCGGTTCGTCGCCCGAGCCCATGGTGCAGCTGCTCGACGGAAGAGTCATCTCCCGGCCGATTGCCGGGACCCGCCGGCGGGGTCGCACCGACGACGACGACCGACGCATGGCCGGCGAGCTCTCGGAAGACCCGAAGGAGATCGCAGAGCACGTGATGCTCGTCGACCTCGCTCGCAACGACGTCGGCCGGGTGGTCGACTTCGGTACCGAACGCGTCGATGAGCTGTTGACGCTCGAGTACTACAGCCACGTCATGCACCTCACCTCGCAGGTCTCGGGGTCGCTTCGCGAAGGACTCGGACCGATCGATGTGCTTCGGGCGACCTTGCCGGCGGGCACCGTGTCCGGTGCGCCGAAGGTGCGGGCCATGGAGATCATCGACTCCCTCGAACCCACCAAACGGGGGCCGTACGCCGGCGTCGTCGGCTACTTCGACTTCTCCGGCAACCTCGACACGGCCATCGCCATCCGCACGATGCTCGTTCGACCCAACGGGGTGGCCTCGGTGCAGGCCGGCGCCGGCATCGTCGCCGACAGCGACGCCGAACTCGAAGACCTCGAATGCCGTAACAAGGCGGCGGCGTTGCTCGCGGCGGTGCCCGCCGCCCGCCGCATGACGGCTGCCCGGCGCGCCGCCGCCGAGAACGCCGCCTCCGAGAATGAAAGTGAGGCACGATGAGTTTCTGGGTCGAGGTATCCCGTGACGCCGTCAAGGTGTCGGGCGTCGACGCCGTCACCTACTTGCAGGGACAAGTGAGTCAGGACGTCGCCACCCTGGCGGAAGGGGCGTCGGCGTGGTCGTTCGTGCTGCAGCCCCAGGGCAAGGTCGACGCCTGGTTTCGTGTCACCCGCTCGGGTCCCGACGAGTTCGTTCTCGACGTCGACGGCGGCTTCGGCGACGCGATCGTCGAGCGCCTCGAACGCTTCAAACTCCGCACCAAGGCCGAGGTCGTTCGCCTCGATGGCTGGCGCTGTATCGCCGTCCGCGGCACCCTCCCATCGACTTTCCGTCACAAGTGGGGGTCAGGGCACGTGCTCGTGACGGAAAGCTGGGGCGGAGACGGGTTCGACCTCCTCGGACTCGACGTTGCCCCACCCGAGGACGTTCGCGCCGGGACGCTCGAGGAGTACGAGGCCCTCCGGATCGAGTGCGGTGTGCCGGCCATGGGACGCGAGCTGACCGAGCGCACGATCCCGGCCGAGGCCGGAGTGGTCGAGCGCTCGGTGAGTTTCACCAAGGGGTGCTACACCGGACAGGAGTTGGTGGCTCGCATCGACAGCCGTGGCGGCAACGTCCCTCGACGGTTGCGGGGCCTGATCCTCGACGGCGATGCGCTGCCGGAAAACGGCACGTCGATCACGATCGATGGCGTCGTGGTGGGCGCCATCACGAGCGCGGCGCGATCGACCCGCCTCGACGCGGTGGTGGCCCTTGCGTACATCAAGCGCGATGTCGAGCCGCCTACGGGTGCAGTGGTCGATGGAAGGGTGGCGCGGATCGAAGCCCTGCCCCTCCTACGCTCGGGGGCATGAACCGGCGCGTCATGACGGCGCTCGTGGCCGCCATTGCCGCGGTTGCGACGACCGCGTGCACGCCGGCGGCGATCAAGCCGTTGCCGCCCGCTCCCAAGTTGCCGGCCACGACGACGACGTCGATCATCGACTACAGCGGCGTCGGACTGGGGGCGGTGGCCGCCGGGCGAACGACCACGACGGTGCGGATCGGGCCCGGACGGGCCACCCTCCAGGGCGTGGTCACCGGTCCCGACGGGCCGGTGCCGGGGGCGGTGGTCCACGCTGAACGCATCGTCGGGGAAGCCATGGCCACGATGGACATCCTCACCGGCCCTGATGGCGGTTTTTCGATGCCCAAGGTGCTCGGCGGCCGGTACCGCATCCGCACCTGGAAGGCGAGCCCCGACAACCTCGCACTGACCGAGCCCCTGGTGTTCTTCCTCGAAGGCAGCGAGAACAAGCGGGTCGACCTGACGGTGCGCCGGTTCCAGGGCATCTCCGCTTCGGCGGCCATCGCTCCCGACCCGCCGATCATCGGCACCCCGTCGAACCTGGTCGTGCAAGTGGTGGATCAAGCGGTCGATGCCGCCGGCATCGTTCGTTCGGTCCCGACGCCCGGCGTGAGGGTCGAACTCTTCGGTGCCGGCGATTGGCGGCTGATCTCGCCGGGTGCGACCACGACCGACGGAGCGGGCCGGGCGCGCTGGCAATTGGAGTGCCGGCGGGTCGGGAAGCAGCCACTGTCGGTCGTCGTCGGCGAGGAGTCGACGTTCAACCTGAATCTGCCCGACTGCACGGTGCCTCCGCCGACGCCCGAGGACGCACCGGCTGACGCCGACACGACGCCGACCACAGCGGCGGCGAGCCCGACAGGGGGCACGGCGAGCACGACCAGCACCACGGCTGCGTCCGGTCCCACGACGACCCGAGCACCGACGACCTCGACCACGACGACGACTGCCCGGCCAGGGTCGACCAGCACGACGGCTCCAAACAACTGAGCTTCGCGACAGCGGCCTCTAAACTGCCTGACCGCGTGGCCACCTACCTCGACGAAATCCTGGCTGGCCATCGCGCCCGGGCCACCACCGATGCCCGTTCGCTCGACGTTCTGATCGAACGCGCTTCGGCCGCCCCTGCGGTTCGGGACTTCGAGGCCGCCCTCCGGCGTCCGGGGGTGTCGGTCATCGCCGAGGTGAAGCGTCGATCGCCGAGCAAGGGTGCGCTCCACCCTGATCTGGTGCCCGGGCGGTTGGCCGAGGAGTACGCCGCCGGCGGTGCGTCCGCGGTGTCGGTGCTCACCGACGAGGAGTCGTTCGGCGGGTCGGCTGCAGATCTGATCGAGGCCCGCTCGGCCATCGACCTTCCCGTCCTCCGGAAGGACTTCACCGTCTCGTCCCTCGACGTCGCCGACGCCCGCTTCATGGGCGCGGACGCAGTGCTGTTGATCGCCGCCGCCCTTGGCGACGGCGAGCTCCGCGACCTCCTCGCGCTGGCCACCGATCTCGGCATGGCCGTGCTGGTCGAGGCGCACGACGAAGCCGAGGTCGAGCGGGCGTTGGCCGCCGGCGCCCGCATCGTCGGCGTGAATCAACGCGACCTGACCACGTTCCGGGTCGACACCGACCGGGCCGTGCGCGTCGCCGGCGCGATTCCCGATGGTGTGGTCAAGGTGGCCGAGTCGGGAATCACGACGCCGGCCGATGCCGCCCGCCTCGCCGGGGCCGGGTACGACGCCATTCTCGTCGGCGAACACCTGGTCACCAGCGGCGATCCCGCGCTGGCCATCCGCCAATTGGTCGCCGCATGTTCGTGAAGATCTGCGGCACCACCAGCGAGGAGGATGCGCTGCTGGCCGTGGCCATGGGGGCCGACGCCATCGGGTTCATCTTTGCCCCGTCGGCGCGTCAGATCGCCCCGGCGTTGGCCGGCGACATCGCCAAACGGCTCCCGCCCGAAGTGCTGACGGTGGGCGTCTTCCGGGACCAATCGCCGCAGCGGGTGGTCGAGATCATGGGGCAGACCGGCCTCCGGGCCGCCCAGCTCCACGGTCGAGAGACGCCGGAACAGACGACGTGGATTCGTCGGCGGGTGCGCACCGTCATCAAGGGATTCGCCGCCGGCGATCGCGAGATCGCCGACGCCGCCGCGTATGGCGCCGACATCGTGCTGCTCGACGCGGCGACGCCCGGATCCGGGCAGGTGTTCGACTGGCGTCTGGCCGAAGGCGTGCCGCCGGGTATGCGTCTCCTGCTGGCCGGAGGGCTCCACGAGGGCAATGTGGCCGATGCCATCGCTCAGGTGAAGCCTTGGGGCGTCGACCTCATCACCGGTGTGGAGGCATCGCCCGGCAAGAAGGACCCTCGTCGCCTGCGGGCGTTCATCGCGGCTGCCAAGGCGGCCGCGCGGCCCGAGTATTCGGGCACCGGCGCGGGTCCCTACGACTGGATGGAGGATCTCGGTTGACCGGGATGCAGAAGCCTGGCCCGGGTGGGCGATTCGGCGAGTTCGGGGGTCAGTATCTTCCCGAGTCGTTGGTACCGGCCTGCCAGGAGTTGGAGGCGGCGTTCACCGAAGCTTGGGCCGATGACGGCTTCCGCACCGAATACGCCGACATCCTTCGGGACTACGCCGGTCGGCCCACGCCGGTCACCGAGTGCAAACGGCTGTCGGCCGAACTCGGCGTGCGGGTGTTGCTCAAGCGCGAGGACCTGACCCACACGGGATCGCACAAGATCAACAACGTCGTCGGCCAGGCACTGCTCACCCGGAAGATGGGCAAGCAGCGGGTCGTGGCCGAGACGGGCGCGGGTCAGCACGGGGTGGCCACGGCCACCGCCTGCGCGCTCTTCGGGCTCGAGTGCATCGTCTACATGGGCGAGGTCGACGTGAAGCGCCAGGCGCTCAACGTCTTTCGGATGCAGCTGCTCGGCGCCGAGGTGCGGCCCGTCTCCTCCGGCAGCCGCACCCTCAAGGACGCCATCAACGAGGCCATGCGCGACTGGGTGGCGACGGTCGAGACCACCCATTACTGCCTGGGCTCGGTCATGGGACCGCACCCCTATCCGTGGATGGTGCGCGAGTTCCAACGGGTCGTCGGCGACGAAGCGCGCGAACAATCGCGAGTGATCCTCGACGGTGCCGATCCCGACTACGTCATCGCCTGTGTCGGGGGCGGCTCGAACGCCGCCGGAACGTTCGCGGGGTTCGTCGACACCACCGCGCAACTGATCGGCGTCGAGCCCGCCGGGGGAGCGGCCATCACCAACGGCATTCCCGGCGTCGTGCACGGCTCGAAGTCGTTTCTCCTACAGGACGAGTACGGACAGGTCCTGGAGGCCCACTCCATCTCCGCCGGGCTCGACTATCCGGGCGTCGGACCCGAGCACGCCCATCTGGCCACGATCGGGAGGGCCCGGTACGTACCGGCGGCCGACGACGAGGTGCTCGACGCCCTCCAGATGCTGTCGCGTCTCGAGGGGATCATTCCTGCGCTCGAACCGGCCCACGCCGTGGCCTGGCTGGTCCGGGCGGCCCGCACGGGAGAACTGCCCTCGGGGTCGACCGTGTTACTCACGATGTCGGGTCGGGGAGACAAGGACGCGCAGCAGGTGATGGAGCTGCTCGGCGGGCCGGAGGGCCTTCAGCGGTGACGGTGCCGCTCGAGGCCACCCTTCGGTCGCGGCGGGACGAGGGGCGCAAGCTGCTGGTCCCGTACGTCACGGGCGGGCTCGGATCGGATTGGCTCGACGTCATTCGCGCCTACGCCGCCAACGG
>JBKJLN010000271.1:0-3507 GCA_046596935.1 Acidimicrobiales bacterium | reverse complement strand
GATCATGGACGCCGTCGAGCTGCCGTTCGTGCTTCGCGAGCTCTTCAAGGAGTTCGAGCTCCCGCCGCCGAAGGGCATCCTGTTGTACGGGCCCCCTGGCTGTGGCAAAACCCTCATCGCCAAGGCGGTGGCCAACTCCCTGGCCAAGAAGGTGAGCGAGGTGACGGGCAAGGCCGGCGCCAAGTCGTACTTCCTCAACATCAAGGGGCCCGAGCTCCTCAACAAATACGTCGGTGAGACCGAGCGCCAGATCCGCCTGGTCTTCCAGCGCGCTCGGGAGAAGTCGGAGGAGGGTGTGCCCGTCATCGTCTTCTTCGACGAGATGGATTCGCTGTTCCGCACTCGCGGCACCGGCATCTCCTCCGACATGGAGTCGACGATCGTGCCGCAGTTGTTGGCCGAGATCGACGGCGTCGAGACTCTGAAGAACGTGATCGTGATCGGCGCCTCCAACCGGGAGGACCTGATCGACCCGGCGATTCTGCGACCCGGACGGCTCGACGTGAAGATCAAGGTCGAGCGGCCCGACGCGACCTCGGCGGCGCAGATCTTCTCGCGCTACCTCCGCCCCGATCTGCCCCTCGACGCCGACGAGGTCGAGTCCCTCGGCGGCGGCGACCCCGCCAAGGCGGTGGCCATCATGATCGAGAAGACCGTCGAGGTGATGTACTCCGTCGGTGACGAGAACCGCTTCATCGAGGTCACGTACCAGAACGGCGACAAGGAGGTCATGTTCTTCAAGGACTTCTCCTCCGGGGCCATGATCGAGAACATCGTCCGTCGCGCCAAGAAGCTCGCCATCAAGCGCGAGATCGCCGGCAACGGGCGCGGCATCCTGACCCAGCACCTCCTCGACTCCATCCGTCAGGAGTACAAGGAGCACGAGGATCTGCCGAACTCCACCAACCCGGATGACTGGGCGAAGATCTCGGGCAAGAAGGGTGAGCGGATCGTCTACATGCGGATCCTTTTGAAGGATCGCGACAAGGAGGGCGAGACCACGGGGGGCAAGGCGATCGAGCGGGTGGGTACGGGCCAGTACCTGTAGTTCTGGTTGGGGCGGCGAGGGGGCCCCTCTTTCGCTCAGAGACTTCGTCAAATCGTTCGCTCTCAGAGGGGCGCCCTCGCCTTGCTTCGCTCGGCTCCAACTGCCCAGCCGCCCTCGAGCGGCTTGCCTCGTGTGGGTAAGTGAAGGTGGGAAGTAGGTTTTTGTTGTGGCTTTGCGGAAGGTGTTGGGGATCGAGACGGAGTATGGGATCCAGCAGCGGGGCGCGGGGGAGTCGAACCCTATTGCGGCTTCGTCGGTGTTGATCAATGCGTATGTGAACGAGCTGCAACGCAAGGTGGGGTGGGACTTCGAGGACGAGTCGCCCGGGCGGGATGCTCGGGGGTTTGCCGAAGGGTCGCTGCCGCCGGAGATCGAGACGCATCTGGTCAACGCCGTGCTCACCAACGGCGCGAGGTATTACGTCGATCATGCTCATCCGGAGTACTCGTCGCCCGAGTGTTCTGACGCTCGACAGATCGTGTTGTGGGACAAGGCGGGCGAGCGGATCCTGGCCGAGTCGATGGCTGCGGCGGCTCGCGCGCTGCCGACGGGGCAGGGGATCGTCGTCTACAAGAACAACTCCGACGGCAAGGGCAACAGCTACGGCACCCACGAGAACTATCTCATGGACCGACAGGTGCCGTTCGGACGCATCGTGCAACACGTCATGCCGCACTTCATCACCCGCCAGATCTACACCGGAGCGGGCAAGGTCGGCACCGAGGCGTCGTCGACCTTCGGTATGGAGGTGCCCTTCCAGCTCACGTCGCGTGCCGACTTCTTCGAAGAGGAGGTCGGCCTCGAGACGACGTTGAAGCGACCGATCGTCAACACCCGCGACGAGCCCCACGCCGACGCCCAGAAGTACCGCCGCCTCCATGTGATCGTGGGCGACGCCAACCTGTCCGAGGTCGCCACCTTCCTCAAGGTGGGGGTCACCGCCATCGTCCTGTGCATGATCGAGGACGACGTCTTCGAGGGGAAGGACTTCTCCCTGGCGGCTCCCGTCCAGACGCTCCGCAAGGTGTCCTACGACCTCTCGCTCGGGCTACCGCTCGAGATGGCGAAGGGGGGCACGATGACGGCGCTCGAGATCCAATGGGAGCTCTTCGACCTGGCCAGGAAGTACGCCGAAGATCGCGGCCTCGAAGCCGTGGAGGCCGAGGTCGGCGCCGAAGTCCTTCGTCGGTGGGAGGAGGTGCTCACCGGGCTCGAATCCGATCCGATGTCGTTGGCGTCGTCGCTCGACTGGGTCGCGAAATATCGGCTGCTGTCGGCCTACCGCGAACGCCACGGGCTGGAGTGGACCGATGCGCGGCTGGCGGCGATGGACCTCCAATACCACGATGTCCGGCCCGAGCGCTCTCTCTTCGCCCGCCTCGGCATGGAACGGATCGTGACCGAGGACGAGGTGCAAGAGGCGATGACCGAGCCGCCCCCCACCACACGCGCCTACTTCCGCGGCAAATGCCTGCAGAAGTGGCCGGAGGCGATCGCGGCGGCGAACTGGGATTCGCTCGTCTTCGACCTCGGGTCGGAGCCGCTCCGGCGGGCGGCCATGCTCG
Source organism: Acidimicrobiales bacterium (assembly GCA_046596935.1). Lineage (GTDB taxonomy): Bacteria > Actinomycetota > Acidimicrobiia > Acidimicrobiales > CADCTF01 > DATLED01. The sequence continues at coordinate 894 of JBKJLN010000271.1, read as the reverse complement.
AACCGCTCAAAGGTACGAAGGCGATGGTCGATAGGTTGTTGGACGAGTGCAGGACGCCGGCCGACCTGGTGGAGCGCCTGTGACGAAAGTTCGTAGGAGGCAGTAGCAGGTGGCAGAACGAGAGCAGAAGAAGAAGCCGGCGCCGGCCCGCACCGAAGAGGTCGTGGACGAGGTCGCCGCAGGCTCGCCGCAGGGCGAGAAATTGAAGGCCGAACTCGACGACCTCCTCGACGAAATCGACGAAGTGCTCGAGGAGAACGCAGAGGACTTTGTTCGTTCGTACGTGCAGAAGGGCGGTCAGTAGTTTCGTACAAATGGCTTCTGACCTGCGGAAAGACCCTGGTAGGCGAACGGACGTTCGACTAGAGTATCGGTATGATGAAGACGTGCTCGAAGTGCTTCACAAACCAGCCGGTTGAGAACTTCTATGCGGCCAAGGGCACACGCGACGGACTGCGCGGGGATTGCAAGGCCTGCTTCCGAGCGAGAGCCAAGGCTCGATATCCCGAGGTCCGCGAACAATCCATCGCTCGAGCGAAGCAGTGGCGGGTCGACAACATCGAGCGGTTTCGGGAGAACCAGCGCCGTGGACGCGGGACGCCCGAAGCGAAACTGAGGCAGCGTGAGTACCACTTGGGGAAGAAGTTCGGCCTGACGGTCGACCAGTACGACGAGATGCTGCGTGCCCAGGGTGGCGGATGCGCCATTTGTGGGCGTCCGCCCCGTCCGGACATCGCCCTCCACGTCGATCACGATCACACCTCCGGGCAGGTGCGTGGCCTCACGTGCTTCAGGTGCAACAACGCCCTCGGGGATTTCAACGACGACCCGGCCCTGCTGGCCCGCGCCTCCGACTACCTCGACCGCCACGATCCCGAAGTGCGGGAACTCACC
>JBKJLN010000028.1:0-11000 GCA_046596935.1 Acidimicrobiales bacterium | reverse complement strand
CACCGTCAGCAGTGAACACGACAGCTTCCACCGGCCTCGGCGGAAGGTAGACCGTGACGCCACGGCCACCGTCGTAACCGAGCGAAGCAGTAACCAGCTCTCCAGAGCTCGGCGACACGTCGGCGACGTCCCTCTCCATTCGCACAAGCTATGGGCCGAGGTAGCGACGCGGCAGACGGCACATCAGGACCTCGCAGGGCGGCGACCTGACACTCAGCTGCGAGCGAGGGTCGCCCGGATCATCCCGACGAGCGCCGCCTCGACCGTCGGTCGGGGAGCGACGCCGGCGAGCACCGTTCCCGCGGCGCCGACGATCGCCCCCTGGATCATGCCGGCAGTGGCCTTGGCACGGGCCGGGCTGAGTCCGTGGAACTCCCGCAGCAGACCGGCGGCGAATCGGGTGCCCGCATCATCCGGATCCGCGAGCGCCGGTATGGCGCGGCCGGGTGAGGTGAGCGCCACGAGGAGATCCCGTCGAGGCAGCAATCCGTCGAAGTAGGCGTGCACGCTGATCCGCACCAGGTCGGCGCCCTCGTCCGCTTCGACCAAGGCGCGCCGCACGCCGGCGCCGAGCCGAGTCGTCTCGCGGCGGTACAACGCGATGAGGACGGCGTCGGCGTCGGCGAAGTGTCGGTAGGGGAGGGCCTTGGAGACGCTTGCGCGCTCGGCCAGACGCTCCATGGTGAAGTTCGACGAGCCACCGTGCAGTACCAGGTCGGCGGCCGAGTCGAGCAGTTGTGCTCGCCGGTCGGCCGCCGGCAATCGGCGCCGCGCGACTACTGCTTGCACGAGCTCAGATGCCGAGTAGCTGGCGGTAGTTGTCTTCGTAGAAGTGCTGCCGCGCGTTTTCGTCGGTATCGAGGTCGGCGAACGACCGCTCGAAGTTGCCGATCGGGTCCTTCGTGCCCTCGGGGTGCGGGTAGTCGCTCGAGAACAGATAGAGCTCGGGGCCCGTCATGGCGATCATCGACGCCACGTCCTCGCCGGGGAAGGGGGTGAAGCGCACTTGGCGGCGGATGTACTCCGAGGGTTTGAGGCTCAATTCGCTCAACATCGGCTCGGTCTTGCGGAAGCTCTTGTAGGCGTAGTCGAGGCGGGCCATGAGCGACGGAACCCACGACGCGCCCATCTCGATGACGCCGCAGCGCAGATCGGGGAAACGCTCGAAGACGCCGTCGAGCACGAGGCACGTCAGGAAGATCTCGGCGGTGTGGTGCACGGACGGAAGATCCTTCGCCCGGAGATTCTCGCCGCCGCCGTGGATGTCGACGGGCTTCGGACGACCATTGCGATGCCAGGCCTTCGACACCCCGGTCCGGCCGCCACCGATGTGCAAGACGATCGGGACGTTTGCCGCCTGCACCGCCGCCCAGACCGGATCGTTGTCGACGTGGGCAGGCGAGTGACCCGACGATGCTGCGTTGGCCACCCACATGGCGCCGCAGCCGAGCTCGAGGGCTTCCTCGAGCGCCAGCAGCGAGCGGTCCGGGTCGTTCAACGGAAGAAAGCCGACGCCGACGAGGCGATCGTCACCCTTGCAGAACGAGGCCACCATCCGGTTGTGGGCGGTGGCGCCGCCGTAGACGATGTCGAGGTCGTCGCTGAAGGCGAAGAGTCCGACGGAGAACGTGGAGAACACGAGCTGCGACTGGAAGCCGAGGACGTCGAGCGCTCGCGTCCGCTCGGCCGTGTCCATGGCGCCGAGCGCCATCCAGCCCTTGGCGGAGGAGATGACATTCTCCTCGAGGGCGGCGGTGGCGTCGGCGTCGCCGATGCGGTTCTGTCCGGCAATGATCGCCTTGTCGGCGCCGGCCCCCGCACTTCCGAGCAACTTGGCCAGGTCAGGCAGTTGTTCGCGCACGCCGCTGTCGGCGTGGTCGCGAAGCCAGTCGAGACCCTCCATCAGGTGGCTGTCGGCGTCGTAGATGGCGGCACGGTGGGCGTAGGTCATCGGTCGCGAAGTTACGTTCTCTTACTTCCGCCACGCAAGGGCCCGAGGAGAGAATGTCGACGGCCGACGAACTTCCCGTTCAGCCGCCGGGGCGGGTGGCCGGCACAGAGGTGGCCGGCGTCGGGGCGTCGCCGTTGTGCTCGCCGTCACGCAGAAAGATCTGGCCGCCGAAGATGCTCAGCACCGTGATGGCGAAGATGGCGATCAGCATGAGCCGGGTCCCGAGCTTGCGCACGGGCCTCTCGTCGTCGTGCGGTCGGCCGGCGTCGTCGGGCATGCCCCGACGTTACGTTCGGACCCACGATCGACCACTACCGTCGCCCGTATGAAGGTCTGGCTTCTTCTCGCCGGTTTGCTGATCACCATCGGCGGCGCCGCACCGGTCGTGTGGTCGAACGTCGGTTCATCCACGCAAGAGACCCGGCTCTCGCCCGTCGAAGCGACTGCACTCGGTGTGATCGAAGGCATCACCGAATACCTGCCGGTGAGCTCGACGGGGCACCTCACCGTGGCGACCCGGTTGATGGGGCTCGACGACACTCCCAAGGCTCGACGGGCGATCGACGCCTACGTCGTCGTGATCCAACTCGGCGCCATCCTCGCTGTCCTGATCGTCTTCTGGCGTCGGATCCTCGACCTTCTTCTCGGTCTTGTCGGAAAGAGTGAGAGCGGTCGCCGAATCCTCACCGCCACGGTTGTGGCTTTCGTTCCCGCAGCGGTCGTCGGCGTCGTGCTCGGCGATGCGATCAAGAGCCGGCTCTTCGGACCCGGTCCGATCGCTGCGGCCTGGATCGCCGGCGGGATCCTCATCCTCTTTCTCACCGAGCGCCTCGCCGTCGCCCGCGAGCGCGGAGCTCCCCTCGAGGAGATCGACTACCGCCAGGCGCTGATCATCGGGATCGCCCAAGGCGCAGCGCTGTGGCCGGGCGTGAGCCGGAGTCTCGTCACCATCGTCGCCGCCGTCCTCGTCGGATTGAGTCTGTCGGCGGCCGTCGAGTTCAGCTTCATCCTCGGTCTTGCGACCCTCGGGGCGGCCACGGTCTACGAAATCGCCAAGGACGGATCACTGGTGACCGACACCTTCGGCGTGACCGCTCCGTTGATCGGCTTGGCGTTTGCCGCCGTCTCCGCCGCCTTTGCCATCCGCTGGCTCGTGAGCTTCGTGGCCAACCGCGACCTGCGACCGTTCGGCTACTACCGGATCGCCATCGGGGTGGCCACGTTCGGCCTCATGGCCGGGGGCGTCTTGTAGGCAGCAGCGCCTCAGCCATCGACGACCTGATCCCTCCGACTGATGCTCAGGTAGATCACCACGCCGAGGATGGCGAGCAGAAAGATGGCGCTGGTGCCCGTGATCCCGAGCCCGAGCCCGCCATCCTTTCGGCCCTGCGACATGAAGTCGCCCAGCGAGGCTCCGAGCGGGCGGGTGAGGATGTATGCGATCCAGAAGGTGAGCACGGCGTTGGCGCGGAAACGGAACTGGGCGACGGCGACCACGCCGATCAGAGCGGCGAAGAGCAACGCCGACTTCCAGTAGCCGAGCTTGAGGCTCTCGGCGATAAGGTCACCAGCGGCCGTGCCGAGTGCGAAGGTGAAGAGGATGGCCGACCAGTAGAACGCCTCGCGCTTCGGCGACCGGATCGAGTGAATCGACAGGGTCTTCTCACTCGCGTACCAGGCGGCGAACGTCGCCGCGAGGGCGACAACGAAAACAGCCGTCGTGATCTGGAGGCTGATTCCGAAGTCGTCGACGAGCTTGTCCGTGATCAAGGTGCCGACGATGCTGATGGCCACCACGGTGACCCAGTACACCGCGGGGACGTAGCGCCGCGTCCGGAACTGGACGACAAGTGCGGCGATCAGGAACACGGCCATGACGTAGGTCGTGTTGGTCAGCCCGAGGTTGAGGTCGACCGAAAGGAAATCGGCCGCGGTCTCTCCAACGGTGGTGGCCAGGATCTTGATGATCCAGAACCAGATCGTGATCTCCGGCACCTTGTTCAGCAGATCCCGTGGGAAAAGCCCGGGAGACGTTCGGGACTGCAGTTCGGTCGTGGTCATGGGGGCGACGGTACGAAGCCTGCGTCTTCGGTTGGCTTGGTGAAGGTAAGGGGCTGGTAAATCCTGCGCTGCCGGCAAAGGGTGCGGCCCACACCGGACGTACGCTCGCCTTCGTGGCCGTCCCTCGTGTTCTGGTCGTCGAAGATGACCCGACGATCGCCGACGAGGTCAGGGACGCGCTCATGGCCAACGGATACGCCGTCGTTGTGGCGGTTACCGGACGATCAGCCCTCGAGCAGGCCTCCGCCGAACCGCCGAATCTGGTGGTGCTCGACCTCGGCCTCCCGGATCTCGACGGGGTGCAGGTGTGCCGTCGACTGCGGGTCGACCTACCCGGCGTGCCGATCGTGATCGTGACCGCCCGTGACACGGATCTCGACGTCGTTGTGGGCCTCGACGCCGGCGCCACCGATTACGTCACCAAGCCCTTCGCCATGTCGGTACTCCTGGCGCGGTTGCGAGCCCATCTCCGGACCGACGGCGCGGAGAACGGTCGTGAGGTCATCGTCGGCGAACTCCGCGTCGATGTCGCCGCCCACCGCGCATTCATCGACCTGGCCGAGCTCGAGCTCCGTCCGAAGGAGTTCGCGCTTCTCGAAATTCTCGTGCGGTCGGTTGGGAAGGTGGTCACACGCGATCGCCTCCTGAGCGAGGTCTGGGACCTGCACTGGGAGAGTTCGACCAAGACGCTCGACATGCACGTCCACGCGCTGCGCCGCAAGCTCGGTGAACGAGCCGACGGACGGCCCTGGATCTCGACGGTGCGCTCGGTCGGCTATCGCTTCGAGCTGGCATGAGGCGCCGGATCACCCGGTCGATTCTGCTCGTCGTCTCCCTCTTGGTGGTGGGCCTCGGTGTCCCTCTGGCGATCGTGGCCCAACGCTTCTATGAGGACCGGGCCGTGCTCGAACTCCAACGTCGAGCGGCGGAAGCAACCGCGGAGATCGCACTCCCGCTGAACTCCCAGAATGTGGCGAGAGCGGCAGCCGAATCCGATACGCCGGCCAACTTCAGTGTTTACGACGAAGCCGGACGCCGCCTGTTCGGCGCGGGTCCGATGCGGGCCGACGCAGCCGTACAACGAGCCCTGCGCGGGGAAGCGGCCTCCACCCACGCAGCCGGGGAGCTTGCGGTGGCCACGCCGATCACCGACCGCCAGAGTGAGCGGGTCGTGGGGTCGATGCGGGTCACGCAACCGGCCGATGTCGTCGCCGGTCAAGCGCGTCGCGCGTGGTGGTTGATGACGGTGGTCGTGGGCGCGGGCTTCGCCGTGGCCGTGGTCGTTGCCCGCAGCGAGGCGCGACGGCTCTCCGAACCAATCGGCGACCTCGCCAGGATGGCCGAGCGGTACGGGCGCGGTGAGTTGCCCGATCCGCGTCCGAGGAGCGGAATCGCCGAAGTCGACACGTTGGCCGACGCCCTCAACGCAAGCGCCGTCCGCCTCGCCGAGTTGTTGGCGCGGGAGCGCTCGTTCAGCGCCGACGTCTCCCATCAACTGCGCACGCCGCTGGCCGGGCTGCAACTTCGCCTCGAACACGCCATGCGGAGCGATGACCCCCGCGCTCAGGTGCAGGGCGCACTTGCGGAGGTCCGCCGGCTGGAGGCCACGGTCGAGCAGCTCTTGGCCTTGGCACGTGACGCCCACCCGGTGTCCTCTCGGCTCGAGGTAGCCGACCTTCTTCAGGCGGTTGACGAGCGGTGGCAGCCCCGATTCTCGGGCGTCGCCCGGGAGCTGGCGGTGCGGAGCGACGATCGCCTCCCTCCGGTCAACGCTTCGGCGGTGTCGATCGGTCAGGTCCTCGACGTGCTTCTCGACAACGCGCTGCACCACGGCCAGGGCCGAGTGGGAGTGCGCGTCCGCCCCGCCGCTGGTGGCTTGGTGATCGAGGTCGACGACGAAGGAGTGGGCATCGCCGACGACGACCTCGTCGCCGTGTTCGCCCGCCACTCGGGTTCCGGCGGGAGCAGCGGAATCGGTCTGGCCCTCGCCAGGACGATCGCCGAGGCCGAGGGCGGGCGTCTGTTGGTGGCGTCGGGGCGGCCGCCGCGATTCCATCTTGTTCTCCCCGAAGCGCTGTGATCGGTCCGGGCTTTACCTCCCGTTGAACCCGCACACAGCCCGCTCGCAGATCCCATCCTTACGTTTGCGAGCATGACCTTGACCGACCGCACTGTTTCACCGAGCGAAAATGACCAGACGACCGGAGTCGACGCGACTGTCGTCGCCAAACCGGTGAGGATCCCCACTCTGGAACTGGCGGGAATGGCCGCCCTCGCGAGCGTGGTCGCCATCCACGCCACCGAGCTCGGCGGGAAGGTCGACGAGATCGCCTACATCGGTGCTGGCTACGTGGCCTTGATCGCCGGCTGTCTCATCGCCATGTTGATGCTGGCCGTGGGCGACCGACGGGGGTGGACGGTCGCAGGAAGCACCGCCGCTGCAACCCTCGGCGGCTACATCCTCACTCGCACGGTGGGCCTCCCGGGATCGACCGGCGACATCGGCAACTGGCTCGAGACACTGGCGGTGTGGGCCATGGTCTCGGAGATCGTCGTCATCGGACTCTCGGTGATTGGCTTGACTACCCCACCCCAGGAGGGGTAGTCTCTCCTGCATGAAAGATGTGCATCAGCGGTCGGTGGTCAATCGCTTGAAGACGGCGCGAGGTCACCTCGACGCCGTGATCCGGATGGTGGAGGCCGATGCCTACTGCCCCGACCTGATGAAGCAGATGTCGGCGGTCCAGGGCTCGCTCGAACGAGCCAGCCGCATCGTCCTGCAGAACCATCTCGAGACATGCGTTGCCGCCGCCATGGTGGCCGGACGCACCGATGAGATCGTCGCCGAGCTGATGGAGGCCCTGCGCTACGACCGCACGGTCACCGCGCCGGGACCCGAACTCGCGTTGACCACGGAGGACCAATCATGACCGCCACCGACACGGGCCGTTCGCAGACCGAGTCCGGCACCGAGATGGAATTCTCGATCACGGGGATGACCTGCGGCTCGTGCGCCGCTCGGGTCGAGAAGGTCCTCACCCGCCAGGGCGGTGTCACCGATGTGGCGGTCAACCTCGCCACCACCAAGGCACTCGTGAACTTCGACCCGGCTGAGGTGTCCGCGCAGCAACTCATCGCCGCCGTCGGCAAGGCGGGGTACGGGCTGGCCCCCGTCAACCCCGATTCCGAAGACGACGCCGGGGCCGGCGAGGCCGCCCTCCAGTCGATGTGGCTGCGTCGCGTGCTGGTGGCGTGGCCCCTCGGCGTCGTCGTGCTCGGCCTATCGCTGTTCAAGATGATGGAACCGTGGGCGCGGTACTCGGCTCTCGTGCTGACGACGCCAATTCAGTTCTGGGCCGGTTGGCCGTTCCTGCGCCAGGCCATCGCGCGAGCCCGTGTCCGACAGGCGAACATGGACACTCTCATCGCCATCGGCACGCTGGCGGCCTACTCGTTCTCCACCTATCAGGTCGTGTTCGGCCATCGTCACTCCGACCACTACTTCGACACGGCTGCGTTGATCATCGCCTTCCTCCTCCTCGGTCGATACTTCGAGGCCCGGGCCAAGGGCAGCGCGTCAAGTGCCATCCGCGCACTACTCGAACTGGGTGCCAAGGAGGCCCGCATCGTCGTCTCCGGCGAAGAGCGGATGATCCCCGTCGAAGAGGTGAAGGTCGGCGACCAACTCCGCATTCGCCCCGGCGAGAAGATTCCGGTCGACGGTCGCGTGCTCGACGGATCGTCGGCAGTCGACGAATCGATGCTCACCGGCGAGTCGGTTCCCGTCGACAAGGTCGCCGGCGACAAGGTGGCGGGTGCGACCATCAACGCCCAAGGCGTCCTCACCGTCGAAGCGACCGCTGTCGGCACCGACACCGCACTGGCCCAGATCGTGAAGCTCGTCGAGGAAGCCCAGGGCACCAAGGCCCCGGTGCAGCAACTCGCCGACAAGATCGCCGGCATCTTTGTTCCCGTCGTGTTGGCGCTGGCGGTCCTCACCTTCGCCGGATGGGCGGTGTCCGGAGACGCCACCCGCGGGCTGATCAGCGCCGTCGCCGTCTTGATCATCGCTTGCCCGTGTGCCCTCGGCCTGGCGACGCCGACGGCGATCCTGGTGGGGACGGGACGGGGCGCTTCGATGGGCGTGCTCATCAAGGGAGGCGAGGTCCTCGAGCGTTCGAAGAAGGTCGACACGGTGGTGTTCGACAAGACCGGGACCCTCACCAAGGGTCAGATGTCGCTCACCGATGTGATCGTGAGCAGCGGCACCGACGAGAACGTGTTGGTTGCGCGAGCAGGTGCGGCCGAAGCCGGGTCGGAGCATCCGGTGGGACGGGCCGTCGTCGATGGCGCGCAGGCCCGCGGCATGGTCCTGACCGCCGCCCGGGACTTTGCTTCGGTTGCCGGTCACGGTGTCCGCGCCATCATCGACGACGTCGAGGTTCACGTCGGGCGCCGCAAGCTCATGGCCGAGTCGGCCCTGACGCTGTCAGATGCGTTGGAGGAGGCGGCCAGCCGCTTGGAGGGCGAGGGCAAGACGGCGATCTTCGCCGGGTGGGAAGGCCAGGTTCGGGGCGTCCTCGCCGTTGCCGACACGATGCGTGACGACGCTCCCGGCGCCGTGGCCCAGCTCCAGTCGATGGGCATCGAAGTCGTGATGATCACCGGCGACAACCGCCGCACCGCGGAAGCGGTGGCCGGCCAAGTAGGAATCGGGCGCGTGCTGGCCGAGGTCCTCCCTGCGGACAAGGTCGATGAGGTGCGTCGCCTGCAGCAGGAAGGCAAGGTCGTGGCCATGGTCGGCGACGGCGTGAACGATGCGCCGGCGCTCGTCCAGGCCGACCTCGGCATCGCCATCGGCACCGGCACCGACGTTGCCATCCAGTCGTCCGACATCACCCTGTTGTCGGCCAACCTCGACGGTGTGGCCGTTGCCATCCGCCTGTCGCGGCGAACGTTCCGAACGATCCTGCAGAACCTCGCTTGGGCCTTCGGCTACAACGTCGTGCTCATCCCCGTCGCCGCCCTCGGGCTTCTCAATCCGATCCTGGCCGGCGCCGCCATGGGCTTCTCCAGTGTCTCCGTCGTGACGAACAGCCTGCGCCTTGCCCGTTTCGGTCGGGGCGCCGACCGGCGACTCTCTCGCTAGGGTTGGACCAACCCTTGAGGAGGTGGGCCGTGGCCACACTCGTGTCAGAGCTCGAGCTGCCCGAGGTCGATCTGTTCGGTCTCCAGCGTGAAGAAGTACGAGCGATCTTCGACGCCGCTCGGGAGAAGCATTGGCTCGCCCGAATGCCGATGGGCTACTCGGTCACCCGGTATGCGGATGTCGTCGCCCTGTTGCGTGACCGGCGTTTCCATTCGGCGCTGTCGCTGATCCCGCAGATGGCGGGCATCACCGACGAGGTCTTGCTCGCACGCCAACAACGCTCGATCCTGTCGATGGAAGGAGACGAGCACGCCCGACTGCGGCGTCTCGTGGCGCCGGCCTTCACCCCGAAGTCGGCGGATCGACTCCGACCCTTCATGCGCCAGGTCGTCACCGAATTGATCGATGGCTTCGTCGACGACGGTGCGTGTGAGCTCGTCGGCGATCTCTGTGAGCCCTATCCGATCCCCATCATCTGCGAGCTCCTCGGTGCACCGAAGGAGGACTGGAAGCTCTTTTCACAGTGGGCGACCGACATCTTCCGCATCTTCAACGGTGATCTGGCCAACGACCTGCCCCGCATTCGCGAGGCCATGGCCGAGCTGGACGATTACGTGAGGGCGATGATCGACCGGCGGCGGAGTCAGCCCGCCGGTGACCTGCTCTCGGATCTGATCGCCCTCGAGGAAGCCGGCGACCGGCTCTCGACCGATGAGCTGGTGATGATGACCGAAGCCGTTCTCATGGCCGGAACCGACACCACGCGCAATCAACTCGCCTGCGCGGTCGCGGTGTTCGCCGAGCATCCCGAGCAGTGGGCACTGCTGGCCGACCAACCCGAGCTCGCTCCTCGTGCCGTCGAGGAGTGCATGCGCTACCTCGGCGCGGTGCGGGGAACGGCGCGGATCGCGTCGGAAGACATCGAGTACCGCGACGTCGTGTTCCCTTCCGGAACGCTCGTGGCGCTCAGTCTGGCCATGGCCAACTTCGATCCCGCCGTCTCGGAGGATCCGACGTCCTTCGACATCACCCGACAGACCACATCACCCCAGATGACCCTGGGCTCGGGAATCCATCATTGCCTCGGGGCATCGCTCGCTCGGGCCGAGCTGCAGGAAGCGCTGCCGCTGCTCGCCCAACGGATGCCCGACCTCAGGCTGAGCGCCCCGGTCGAGTGGAAACCGGAGACCGTCGGCATTTGGGGGCCAGCAAAATTGCCGCTGATCTTCGGGTAGCGGCCGACTCGACCCCCTTTGTTTGTTTTGTGTGCGCTTGGGGGTCCATGAGGCCCTCAAACGCACACAGATCAAGTGGCTTGGTGGCTGGCGTCGGATCACCCAGGACGAGCAGAAACCCCGAGGACCTGCCCGTCGGCTGAGTTTCGTCCACGACCTGATTGTCTCCGGGGATGGCGGCGTGAACGCGTCGTGGTAGCGACCATGGCGTCACCCTATGGACGAGCGGTCGTCCTGCCATCCTCCGTCAGGTGGAACTGTGCTCCTCCGAGAGGAGGGCGTCGGGAAGCGGAGCGGCGTGCACGACCGAGAGGTGCTGCGTCGGTCGGGTGAGGGCGATGTAGAGCAGCCGGAGCCCCAGCCGCTCGGCGTTGGCCAGCCCTGGGGCTTCGTCGACGATGGCTGCGGGCTCGACGACGACCACGGCATCGAACTCGAGCCCCTTGGCGGTGACCGCGGGGACGATGGTGACGGCGTGATCGAGACCTTGTCGCTCGGCGTCGCCGAGATCGGTCTCGCCGCCATCGAAAGCTGCGGTCACTTCGTCGTGCAGTGCCGATGGCACGATCACCGCCACCGAGACCCAGTTGCGTGCCAGAGCGAG
>JBKJLN010000267.1:0-5083 GCA_046596935.1 Acidimicrobiales bacterium | reverse complement strand
AACGGCGACGTGCTTGGTGTCGTCCTTCTCCACGAACGTCGCTTTGCCCTTGTACTGGGCGGTGATCGGGCCGACCTTCACCTTGACGATGCCGCGGTACTCCTCGCCCTCGATCTCCTGGAGCTGCGCGCCTGGAAGGCAGGGGGCGATGCGCTCGACGTCGGTGAGCACGGCCCACGCGGTGTCCACGGGGACGCCTACCCGAAATCTGTTGGTCAGCTCCACTGCTCGAGATCCTCCACGGTGTCGACGTCCGCCGGGTTGCCTTCGGCGCAGGCTACTTCGCCACACAGGTTCGGCTCCCGCCGCATCAGCTCTCGGGCTCCTTCGTCACCTTCGAATCGCAACCGGTCCCACACCGACGAGGCCAGTCGAACGGGATTCCCGCGACGGCCGTCGTAGGTGGCCACGGCGATCGGTGGCGTTCGTGGTGCGGACGCCACGGCCCGCCAGGCCGATGATGCCAACAGCGGTTGATCACCGAGACCGACGACCACGGCGTCGTGCCCCACCGCCCGGGCATGGGCGACGGCAACTCCGAGCGATGTCGCCTGGCCCTCCGCCCATCGTTCGTTGGCGAGCACGGTGACGAGCGGGTTCACCATCTCTCGGAGGTCGACTGCACCCTGCACGACGATGACCTCGGCCAGGCCCGCACCGATGGCGGCGTCGACGGCCCACTCGACCAGTGGCCGTCCCCGAAACTCGCTCACCAACTTGTGGGCGTCGCCGTTGAACCGCGACCCCCCTCCCGCGGCGAGGATCACGGCCGCGATCGTCAACCGACTACGACCAGCGGACGGTGAACACCCGGTGCGGCTGCGAGAGGCCCTTCAACTCCATCTCCTGCCCGTTGTCGAAGTCGAACTCGCCACTCGAGGCGCACAACTCCTTGAGAAGGGCGGACACGAGGATCTCCCCGCCCCGCGCCGCCGTCGCAATGCGGGAGGCGAGGTTGACGGTCGATCCGAGAAAGTCGTCGGCGTCGCGAATGGCTTCGCCGGTGTGCAGGCCCATTCGCACCCGGAACGCATCGTCGGTGCGCTGCGCGTTCCACGCCTGCTGGCGCTGTTGGATGGCCCGGGCGCACCGCAGCGCCCGGGCGGCGCTGTCGAAGGCGACCATGAACCCATCGCCGTGGACCTTCACCTCGAAGCCTCGGTGGCGGACCAGTTCTTCGCGCACGAGGGCGTAATGGTCACGGAGGATCTGCTGGGCCCGCTGATCGCCGAGACGCTCGTTCATCGAGGTGAATCCCTCGATGTCGCTGAAGAAGATCGTCACCGTACCCTCGGGCGCGACCTGGGCCCGCAGGTGTGTCCACTGCTCGCGGACGTCCTGGGCGACGGCCTCGATGCCACGGCGCATGGGCGACGTCGGCCGCTCAGGACGGCGGAGATGCCCCGGCATTCCCGGCAGATCGGGCGCCCCAGCGACGCCGGAGAACCCGGGCATGTCGCGGAAGTCGGGCATCGCTGGCATCCCAGGAACGCCGGCGCGCATCCCGTGGCGAGCCGCCCGCAGTTCATCGCGATGGCGATGCCGATCTCCGCGCTCGATCGTTCGGCGCTCCTTGCCCTCGCCGACCGGCGGCTTGCTGCGGACGCTGACCCCGCCCATCAGCGAGAACGCGCGCACCCGCACGAGCGGTGAACCGGGCAGGACGGGAACGTCCTTGATGCCGTTGTGCCGGCCCCCCATGAGCGAGAACCCGGTGAGCACGACCTCGATGCCTTCGGGAACGATGATCTCGACGCCGCCCATGCAAGCGATGGCAGTGATCTCGACCTCGTCGCCGACGACCTCGGCCTGGCGCAGATCGAGGAGGCAGCCGCCCATGACGCTGATGGCGTTCGTTCGGCCCTCGACCCGCCACCGCCCTCTCTGCTGGCTGCCGCCCATCACCGACACCGTCCATCGAATGGCGCGTCGAGTGCGTGTCCCCGACCGCGTCGTGGCCGGCGTGGAGACCGCCGACTGGATCTTCGGGAGGTCGATCGTGACCTTTTCGATGTCGGCGCTGGTGACGGCGGCGAAGACCTCTCCGACCCGGTCGGAGAACTCGTCGAGGGTGATGAGGCCGTCGGCACAGTGATGACGGAGGAAGGCAACCGCCCGGTCTCGGGCGGCATCGTCGACGCGAACGACGGGCAGATCGCCGGTCACGACCCGGCCACGTGGTCCGTTCGCGCTTGCCCCATCGAGACTCCTTCCGCCGACGCCTCCGCCCCCCTGGCGTGGATCGGCCCTTCAGTGTCGCGCAGGCTCGGCGAGCGCCGCCCCGTTCGGAGGGCGATGATCTCGGCGCAGATCGAAACCGCCGTCTCCTCGGGCGTCCGAGCCCCGATGTCGAGCCCGATCGGGGCCATGAGACGAGCGAGTTCCTCCTCTGTCACTCCGACGTCGCGCAAGCGGTCACGGCGTTCGGCGTCGGTGCGGCGCGATCCCATGGCGCCGAGGTAACCAACGCGGGTGCGAAGAGCGGCGACGATCGCCGGCACGTCGAACTTGTGATCGTGGGTGAGCACGCACACGGCGTCGCGGGGGCCGAGCTCGTCGCCGACGCCACCGAGATACCGGTCGGGCCAGTCGACGACGACCTCGTCGGCCATCGGAAAACGCGCCGGCGTGGCGAACACCGGGCGGGCATCGACGACCACCACTCGGTAGCCCAGGACCTTGCCGATGCGGGTGAGCGAAGCGGTGAAGTCGACGGCTCCGAAGATCAGCAGCCGCGGCGGCGGGGCGAAGCTCTCGATGAACACACCGATCTCGGTCTGGCGCGCTTGGCCTTCGGGTCCGTAGTGGCGGGTCGAGCTCAGCCCGGAGTCGAGCTCGGCCCGCGCGTCGCGGGTGACGACTCGATCGAGTTCGCCATGACCGAGCGAGCCCTGGGGATCGCGATCCGGCCACACGAGCAGCTTGGCGCCGAAGGGTTCTCCCTCCACGACGGTGACCAGGGCCACCGGTTCCTCCGCCCGGATGGCGTCGCGTAGGGCTTCGTAGAGCCCGCCTGATGAAGTCACCAGTCGAGGGGTTCGATCAGGAGGTGCACGGTGCCGCCGCAGGTGAGGCCCACGGCAAAGGCTTCGTCGTCGGAGTAGCCGTAGGTGACCTTTCGAGGACGACCGTCGCCGGCGAGCACGTCGAGGGCTTCGGTGACGACGGCACTCTCGACGCAGCCGCCCGACACCGACCCTGCGACCTCGCCGTCGGAGCTGACGACCATGGTCGCTCCCGGATCTCGCGGCCCCGATCCCTCGACACCGATCACCCGTGCGACGGCCACCCGTTTGCCCTGGCGCCGCCAACGCTCGACGTCGTTCAGCACTTCCTTCATCGATGCCCCCGAGCGGTCACGGTCGCTTCACCACTGCGGCCAACGAATCCAGCGAGGCCAAGGAGTGTCCCTCGAGGAACTCGTCGACGAACGGCAGCGCCGCCGCCATCCCCTTGGCCAGTGGCGCATATCCGGGCGTCGCCTTGAGCGGGTTCACCCAGACGACGCGGTGGGCGACTCGATGGAGTCGCGCCATCTGCTGGGCTAGGTCGCCGGCGTCACCGCGATCCCATCCGTCGGAGAGGATCACGATGACAGCACCCCGAGCCATTCCTCGAACCCCCCACTCGTCGTTGAATTGGCGCAGCACCTCCCCGAGGCGGGTTCCGCCGCTCCAGTCGGACACCGACGCGGCAGCCGCGGCGAGGGCAGCGTCGGGGTCGTGCGACGAGAGCTCGCGGGTGAGGCGGGTCAGGCGGGTGCCGAGGGCGAACGCCTCGACGCGGCCACGTCCGACGACCGCTGCGTGCAGGAAGCGCAACAGCGCCCGGCTGTACGTCTCCATCGATCCGCTGACGTCGCAGAGCAGCACGATGCGCCGAGGTCGCTCGGCCGGCTCGAGGAACGCTCGGTGGATGGGCTCACCGTGCAGGCGCATCGAGCGGTGCACCGTTCGGCGGAGGTCGGGGTGACGCGTCCGCCGGCGCGTCGGGCGCAGACGATGCGACCGCCGGAGGGCGCCGCCGAGGCGGAGGTTGGCCATGAGCTTGCGGGCTTCGTCGAACTCGCGGTTCGTGTAGGTGGCGAAGTCCTTGTGGCGCAGCACTTCGGCCGGGCTGTACCGCACGCTGATGGTCCGCCGCTTGTCCTCGTCGTCATCCGGAACTTGGTTGTCGCAGGTGTCGTCGTCGTCATCGGTGGTGTCGAGGGCGAGTGTGACCGGCTCGACCTCACGGCTGGACCGGATGAGTTCGCGCTGCAACCACACGGCCGCGAACGCCTGCTCGTAGGCCGGATGGTGCTCTGGGCGCTGTACCAGCGTCGCCCGCCCGGCCCAATACACAGCACGGCGATCGTCGACGCCGAGACAACCGAGGGCGTCCACGAAGGCAAGGACGTTGCCCGTGCTCACCGGCACTTGCAGTCGGCGCAAGGTGGAGGCGAAGGCCGTTGCCATCCGGTCGACGCCCGAAGGCTCGCCCTCAGCCGGCACGCTTCACGGCGCTCTCCACGAGGTCACCGAGGCCGGCGGCGCGCACCCGCTCCTGATCCTCCCGGTACTTCAACACCGACCCGAGGGTGGCATCGACCCAGCGTTCGTTCAGCTCGGCCTGCCCCAGTGCGGCGATGGCCTGCGCCCAGTCGATGACCTCGGCCACGCCCGGAGGCTTGAACAGCTCGAGGCCGCGCATGCGCTCGACCGCTGCGGCCACCTGGCGGGCCAACCGCTCGACGACCTCCGGCGCTCGAAGCCGGATGATGGCGACCTCACGCTCGAAGCCAGGATGCTCGACCCAGTGGTAGAGGCACCGCCGCTTGAGGGCATCGTGGACGTCGCGGGTGCGGTTCGAGGTGAGGATGGCGATCGGCGGCACTTCGGCCCTGAACGTCTTCAGTTCGGGAACCGTCACCGCGTAGTCGGAGAGGATCTCGAGCAGGAACGCCTCGAACTCGTCGTCGGCCCGGTCGACCTCGTCGATGAGCAGCAGGCTGGGCGAGGTCTACAGCCGCCGCTTCCTCATCAGCCGGCCCCTGCTGGCGGCGCTGGAGACCTCGCCCAGCGTGCTGCTCATCGACGAGGTC
>JBKJLN010000380.1:0-6449 GCA_046596935.1 Acidimicrobiales bacterium | reverse complement strand
CGGCCGGCCAACACGATGCGGATGTGCACCGGAAGCGCAGCGGTGATGCGGGCATCCATTGCGGGTCGACCGAGATAGGTCAGCCGCGAGCGCTCCTCCAAGGCTCCCGAGAGACGCTCGGATGCGCCAGCCACCGCGCCATCGAGCACCCTGTCCGGATCGAGACCGCCCAAGGAGGTCGGGTAGTCGACGTAAGCCACCTGGTACGCCTCTCGATCATTCGGCGCAACGTCGAACACGACGATGTCGAGGGTGGTCCCGGCCGCCTTCTCTTTCTGATGGGTGATCCTCGGCCGGGCGGGGAGGGCGACAGAGAATGCGCCTTCCTGTGAGCGGAAGATCCCGTCGACGAATGACGTCGCCGCTGGCTTTGACGCCGCCGGCGCAGTCGTCGTCCCGCCGCCCGCACAAGCTCCCGACGCCGACAGCATGGCGACGGCAAGGAGACCGAACAGCTTCCGGCACTGACCTCGACGACCTCGTTGGCTCATCGTCCGGTGGTGACCATCCGTTGCAACACTCCCAGGTACTGATCCAGCGCCGGCACCTCGAGCCCAACCACCTTGGCGGTGTCGTCCCACCCCCGAAGCTCGATGGCGTCGAGATGGCCCGCCATCGCCTCGAATTGACCGACCTCACGTTCATCCATGCGGCCACCCTGGCGAGCGAGGCTCTCCACCGAACCCGCCGAGAGCCCCGCGGTGTAGGTGGGGTCGACAGCACATCGGTAGCGCTTGGCTCGGACGTGGAGTGCGATCGGTGCCGTGACCGCAGGTGGGAACAACGGTCGGAGCCAGGCGGCCCCCACCTCCTCGTGGCGGCGGTCGGACTTCGAAGGCCCGTGCCCGTCGCGAAGGTCGAGCAGATGTCCGACGTCGTGGAGCAGAGCGGCGACGACGAGCGCGTCCCCGGCGGAGTGGGCCACCGCCAACGACGCCGTTTGCAGCGCATGGTCGAGCTGGCCGAGCTCCTCGTCGTAGGGATCGGAACCCCAGCGATGGAAGAGATCGATCACCTCTTGCAGGGATTCCGCGGATCGGCCACTCATCGGACGGGGCGACCCTCGAAGTCACCGATCAGTGAGACCGGCACCCTGTCGGGGTTGTTGCCGGCGGCTGCTTGTTCGGTCACCTTCTGGCGGTAGTAGGCCTCCCGGAGCTCGCCCTCCGACAACGCGTTGTACGTCGGATAGAGCGCCCGCCTCGACACCCCCGATCGGTTCGGACCACTGCGGTGCGGCGTCCGCGAGTGGAACCACAAGGTCTGGCCAGCCGCGACCTCCTGTGCCGTCCACGTCAGTGCATCGGCGATATCCGGACGGATGCAGCCACGCTCATCCATCGGAAGCACCTCCGCGTGGGCGCCGGTCACCACGTCCAGGCAGCCGTTGTCAACGGTGGCATCGTCGATGGCGACCATGCAGGAGATGTGGACGTCGACGAACCGGTACGCGGGTGCGTCCTGGTGGGGCGAATACCCCGCGCCGCCGGCCAGCTTGTAGTTGATCTTCTCCTTGTAGAGGACCGCCGGCTCGCCCAACAGCGCCGAGGCGACCTCGATCATCGGGCCGGACGTCAGAAGGGTGCGGAGACCTTCGTGGAAGGGGACGAAGTTTTCCGTGCGACAGAGCTTGGGCCCATCGTCAGTGGCCTCACGAAAGTGGAGCCAGTCGCCGCCGGCATCGGGCCAACTCGACACCTCGTCGACCCAGCGACGGACGTCGTCCACTCCCTCGGCGTCGAGGGTGTCGGTCAGCAGCCACCCGGTTCGAGCGAACTCCGCGATCGCGTCTCCGTCGATTTCGGCCCGTGCCATACCGAAGAAGTCTGCACGAGCATGACCACGGGCGCTCTCGATGAGTGAGTGAGCGCTCACTCATCTACACTGGACGGATGCCCGACCCGCCGACGGTTCTCGACGCCGCTCGGTGTCGTGCCGCCGCCCTCCCCGCCGACGAGCGGCGCGCCGCCATCGTGGCCGCCACCCTTCCGCTCCTCCTCGACCGAGGCCCGGCCGTCACGACCAAGCAGATCGCCGAGGCCGCCGGTATCGCCGAAGGCACCATCTTCCGCGTCTTTCAGGACAAAGAGGCCGTGCTGCAAGCAGCCATCGAACTGGCCTTCGAGACGGCCCCGACGGAAGCCGCACTCAGCGCCATCGACCGCGAACAGCCGTTCGAGTGCCAACTCGTCGAGGCCGTCGAGATCATGCAGCGGAGGATGAAGGACATCTGGCGGCTCGTCTCGACCATCGGTGAGAACGACGCTCTGCGGAAGAGGGAGAAGGCGCCGCCATCCGACCTGATGGCGCTGGCCGATCTCTTCGCTTCCGCCGATCGCCCGCTCCGTCACGATCCCCGCAGTGCTGCCCGACAGCTCCGAGCGCTGACGTTGGCCATGAGCCATCCCGCGCTCAACGCCGACGAACCGATGTCGCCGGCCGAGATCGTGTCGCTCCTGCTCGACGGAATCCGCATCCCCACGACTTCGACCAACGCTTCGAGAACCCGCACCCGCACCAGCGCCAAAAGAGGACCCACATGCTGATCCGACTCCTCCGAACCTTCCTCGCCCGCTACCGAGGTCTGCTCCTCGCCGTGATCCTGCTGCAGGGGGTGCAGGCGATGGCCTCGCTCTACCTGCCCAGCCTCAACGCCGACATCATCGACAAGGGCATCGTCCGAGGTGACACCGACTTCATCTGGCGCACCGGAGGCCTGATGCTCGTCGTCACCCTCATCCAGATCGCCTTCAACATCACCGCCGTCTACTACGGCTCGCGTGCCGCCATCGGCTTCGGTCGCGATGTGCGCGACGCCCTCTTCCACCAGGTGACCGACTTCTCCGCTCGCGAAGTCAACGTCTTCGGCGCACCTTCACTGATCACCCGGATCACCAACGACGTGCAACAAGTGCAGCTCCTGGTTGCCATGTCGTGCACCATGCTGCTGGCAGCACCCATCACCATCGTCGGCGGGGTCATCATGGCCCTGCGTCAAGATGCCGGGCTGACCTGGTTGCTCGGCGTCAGCCTGGTGTTGTTGGCCGTCAGCCTCGGGCTCATCGTCAGCCGCATGGTGCCGACGTTCCGCCTGATGCAGGAGCGGGTCGACGGCATCAACCGGGTGCTGCGCGAACAGATCGCCGGCATGCGCGTGGTACGGGCCTTCGTCCGCGAGCCGTTGGAGGGCGTGCGCTTCGCCAAGGTCAATCAGGACGTCACCGATACGGCCCTCAAGGCCGGCCGTCTGATGTCGTTCATGTTCCCGACGGTGCTGCTGATCATCAACGTGTCGGGCGCGGCGGTCATCTGGTTCGGCGGCAACCGCGTCGCCTCCGGGGCGATGACCATCGGTTCGCTCGTCGCCTTCCTCACCTACTTCACCGTCATCCTGTTCGCGGTGATGATGGCGAGCTGGGTGGCCTTCCTGGCCCCTCGCGCAGCGGTCTCGGCCGAGCGAATCCAGGAGGTCCTGCAGACATCGTCCTCCGTCACCGCATCGGCCGACGCCGTCACCGAGTTGCGCACGCCCGGAACTCTCGAGCTCCGAAACGTCGGGTTCGGGTACCCGGGGGCCGAGTCGCCGGTCGTCTCCGACGTCTCGTTCCGGTCGCTCGCCGGTCAGACGACGGCCATCATCGGTAGCACCGGCTCGGGCAAGACGACGCTCCTCAACCTGGTGGCCCGCCTGGTCGACGTGACGACGGGCGAAGTCGCCGTCGGCGGTGTCGACGTGCGCGAGCTCGACCCGCACGTGTTGTGGACTCGGATCGGTCTGGTGCCGCAGAAGCCCTATCTCTTCTCGGGCACGGTGGCCAGCAACCTCCGCTACGGCAAGCCCGACGCCACCGACGACGAGCTCTGGAAGGCGCTGCAGGTGGCCCAGGCGTCCGACTTCGTCGCGGCCATGCCCGGTGGTCTCGACGCACCGATCGACCAGGGCGGCACCAACGTCTCAGGCGGCCAGCGGCAGCGCCTGGCCATCGCCCGTGCGCTCGTCCGCCGGCCCGACATCTACCTGTTCGACGACTCCTTCTCGGCCCTCGATCTGGCCACCGATG
Organism: Acidimicrobiales bacterium; assembly: GCA_046596935.1. GTDB lineage: Bacteria > Actinomycetota > Acidimicrobiia > Acidimicrobiales > CADCTF01 > DATLED01. The sequence continues at coordinate 2,388 of JBKJLN010000380.1, read as the reverse complement.
CGCGTCTCCGGGCCGCGCTGGTGCCCTACACGACCAACGCAACAGTGCTCATCGTCGGCCAGCGGGTGTCGACCATCTCCGGGGCCGATCAGATCCTCGTGCTCGAGGGCGGCCGAACGGTCGGACTCGGTACCCATGACGAGTTGCTCCGAACGTGCCCGACGTATGTCGAGATCGTCGAATCCCAGACGACCCAGGAGGCCGTGGCATGAGCACCGAGACGACTCCTCAGCTGCCGACGACCGAGATAACAGACGAGCCGGCGGCCGAGGTCGTCAAGGCGCCCACTCCCCAAGTTGGCGCCCCGAGATGGGGATCGCTCGGCCAGCCCGTCGAGGCCTCGGCCAACTTCGGGGCCTCGGCCCGTCGCCTCCTCAAGCGTCTCGAGGGTGGTCGACTCGGACTTGGGGTCGTGCTTGCCTTCGCCTTCGGAGGCGTCACGCTCTCCGTGCTCGGGCCGCGCCTCCTCGGGCACGCAACCGACATCCTGATCCGCGGGCTGCTCGGCCGGCGTGCCGGCGGTCCTGGCATCGACTTTCCGGCGTTGCATCGTGTTCTGCTCACGGTGGTCGCGCTCTTCCTGGCGTCGGCGGCGTTGTCGTTCTTGCAGTCATACCTCCTCGCCGGGATCGTGCAGCGGACGATGTACAAGCTCCGCTCCGACGTGGAGGACAAACTCAACCGCCTTCCGCTGAGCTACGTCGACCAACATGCCCGTGGCGACCTTCTCAGCCGGGTCACCAACGACATCGACAACATCGCCATGAGCCTTCAGCAGACCATGAGTCAGCTCCTGACATCGCTGCTCACGCTCACGGGGACGCTCGTGATGATGCTGATCATCTCGCCGGTGCTCGCCATCGTGGCTCTGGTCTCGGTTCCCGTGTCGCTCGGGACGATGCGGTTCATCACCCGGCGGTCGAAGCCCCGTTTCATCGCCCAATGGCGTCACACCGGTGCGCTCAACGGGCTGGTCGAGGAGTCGTTCACCGGCCACACCATCGTCAAGGCGTTCGGTCGCCAGCGCGAGGTCGAGGAGCGCTTTCGGGCGGTGAACGACGAGCTCTACGAGGCCAGCTTCTTCGCCCAGTTCATCTCCGGTTCCATCCAGCCGGCCATGATGCTCATCGGCAACCTCAACTTCGTCGGCATCGCCGTCATCGGCGGCCTCCGAGTGGCTTCCGGAACCATGAGCCTCGGCGACGTGCAGGCCTTCATCCAGTACTCCCGCCAGTTCAGCCAGCCCCTCACCCAGGTGGCGTCGATGGTGAACACCTTCCAGTCCGGTGTGGCCTCGGCCGAGCGCGTGTTCGAACTCCTCGACGCCGACGAGCAGACACCCGATTCGTTCGCCGGGTCGGTCCCCGCACCTCGCGGGCGGGTCGAGTTCGACGATGTGTCGTTCTCGTACGACCCGTCGCGTCCGCTTATTACGGATCTCTCCCTCGTGGCCGAGCCGGGCCAAACGGTCGCCATCGTCGGACCGACCGGCGCCGGGAAGACGACGCTCGTGAACCTGCTCATGCGGTTCTATGACCTCGACAGCGGACGCATCACGCTCGACGGGCAGGACGTGGCCGAGATGCCGCGGTCCGAACTCCGGTCGAACGTCGGAATGGTGTTGCAAGACACCTGGCTCTTCGGTGGAACCATTCGAGAAAACATCGCCTACGGCAATCCGGACGCCACCGAGGAGCAGATCCAAGAGGCGGCGAAGGCGACCTACGTCGATCGCTTCGTCCGGTCGTTGCCCGACGGGTACGACACCCACATCGATGACGAGGAATCCACCGTCAGCGCCGGAGAAAAGCAGCTCCTCACCATCGCCCGGGCCTTTCTCGCCGACCCGACGATCCTCGTTCTCGACGAGGCCACGAGTTCGGTCGATACACGGACCGAAGTGCTCATCCAGCACGCCATGGCGGCTCTGCGATCTCAGCGCACGAGCTTCGTCATTGCCCACCGGCTCTCGACGATCCGTGACGCCGACATCATCCTCGTCATGGATGGTGGACGCATCGTCGAGCAAGGGCACCACACCCAACTCCTCGCCCAGGGCGGCGCCTACGCCACGCTCTACAACGCACAGTTCGCCGCCGCTGCCACCGACGTGGACTGATCGAGGCTCCGGGATGAACGCCGGCAACACATCGCCGCTGTTGTCGTCGATTCGCAAGGTCGGCGTCGACGCAAATGCACGAGCCTCCGAAACTGAGGCACTGCGCCGGCTGCCGGACGACCTGGCGGCTGCACTCGTGTCGACAGGCCTCCTGCGAGCCTGGGTGCCGAAGGACTATGGGGGCGAGGAGACCGACCTGCTCGCCGTCTTGGACGCCATCGAGGAACTTGCGTGGCACGACGGTGCGACAGGTTGGTGCGCCATGATCG
>JBKJLN010000441.1:0-3011 GCA_046596935.1 Acidimicrobiales bacterium | reverse complement strand
GCTTCGGAGGGCCGACGCCGTGTCACCTGAGGCCCGATTGGCGGTCATGTCGACCCGCTCTTCGTACTTGTCGCTGACGGGCCGCACCCGTCAGGCCTCCGACAGCATCGCCGCGGCTCACGCGTTGGCCCGCCAGCTCCACGGCGCCACCTTGGTGCCCGACCTCACCGTGGCGGAGGTGTTCGTCGACTGGTTGAGCGGTCGATGGGACGCCGCGTTGGTCCGTGCACGCCGTGCCACCCTCGACGCCAGCCGGGGCCACGAGCTCTTCACAATGCCGCTCCTTCGCGCCGTGGAAGCTTCCATCGAGACCGACCGGGGGAACCTCTCCGTGGCCCGCGCGATCTGCGAGGAGGCTTACCTTCGCACGGCCTTCGGAGCAACCTTCCTAGCCTGGGCGGCTGCAGGAGTCGACCTGGCGAGCGGGGATCTGGACGGGGCTCGCAGTCGGCTTCTGGACGCGCTCGCCGTGGAACGGGAGCAGGGCCGGGTCAGCTCGACGTTGCTCATCTTGTACCGGCTCATCGAGGTCGAGCGGAAGGCGGACAGACAGGAGGGCAACCGGTGGCTCGACGAGCTTGAGGATGCCTGCGACGCGACCGAATCCCCCTGGGCCGAAGTGCGACGCCTGCGGGCCCGCGCCTTCCTCAACGGCGACCTCGACGCAGCCGCGAAGAGCGTGACCATCGCCGAACAAGAGGGTTTCCCGTTCGAGGCGGCAGTTACGAGAGTTCTGTCGCCTGCCCCCGACGAAGCGATCGGTGACGAGCTACGTCGAGCGTACGAAACGTTCCGATCGCTCGATGCCGACCCGTGGCGGCGCCGGGCAGCGGCGGAGCTACGCGTACGCGGCCTCCCCGTTCCGCGTGCGCGCCGCCGCTCGATCGACGGCTTGTCGGAGACAGAGCTGCGGATCGCCAGCCTCGTGCGAGACGGCATGTCCAACCGTGAGATCTCGGGGATGTTGCACTTCAGCCCGAAGACGGTAGAGCACTACCTGACCACTATCTACAGGCGGACTGGCTGCGCTGGCCGCCTCGAACTCGCGCTGGCTTTCCAGCGCGGAACCTTGGACTTGGGCGGCAGTGACTAGGAACGGCATCGTCGATCCGCACCGCCAACTCCGGGCGGCGATCTAGTTCCGGGCCTCCGGCCGTCTAACAAGCCGAGAGGTCTGCGCAGTCGTTACCGTCGAAGTAGGCAGCCGAGTAATAGACATCGCTCAATACGTCGGAGCGGCTCGATCCGTTGATCGTCGTGGCGAGTAGCCGGGACGTCGCTGCGGTATCGCCCTTGAGCCATCGGTCGAACCAGGCCCGGGTGTAGTACTGAAAGTTCCGGGCCATGGGACCCCAGCCCGGCTGGGCCGCTGACCATGGGCCTTGCGCCCACGATCCGTGCACGCTGTCGTTGAACGCGAGTTCCATGGACTCGACGCCCGCCCGGCGCCATGTCTGATATGCCGTCTTCTTCCATTCTGGGTTGGCGTCGATTCGGGGTTCGTCAACGACGATCGGCGGACCTGCTCGCAGAGCCGAGCCGTATTCTGACGCCTGGCCCATGGCCGGCACCCTTGGGGTGGCAATGCGCGCTGTGCCAGGGATCTCGCCGCCCAAGAGCGTCCCAACTGGAGGGCCACCTGATGACGAGCCGTTGTCACCCTCTGTGGTCGACGCCAGGTTGTCCCACGCAACGATCGCATCAATGCGGTTGTCGATGCCTTGGGCGTAGCTCACGGCGCGGGCGCCCATGGAGTGGCCGGCAGCGCCGATCCTGGTTGTGTCGACAGAACTGAGCCAGGGATTGGATGTCGAGGTCATGAAGTTGATGCCGCTGACGACCGCATCGATGTAGTTATCAACTTGTTGCCACGGCACTCCTGGGCAGATGTATGGGTTCTCGGGCGTCGGGACTTGCGTCCAGTTACACATCGCCTGACCCACAGGAGCGCTATTGCCCGAAGGCTTGAACGTTTCGGATTTGCCTTGGCCCTGTACGTCGAGCGCGAGCACGACGTAGCCGTTGTTGGCCAGCTCGCGGGCTGACCAATGGTACTGAGTCTGCACGGACGGACCGCTCGCGGTGACTATCACGACAGCGGGTACCGGCCCGCTAGGGAGCGGGTCCGGCGCGAACAGAGTTCCGCACAGCTGCGCGCCAGTCGCCGCTGACGGCATCGCCGCCACTTGACTCTGCCACGCCGTTCCCTGCCAGGTCTCGGTGGGAGGCGGGCTTTCGTATCGGCCACCGCTACCCAAGCCGAGAGCAGGGTGTCGCCAGTCGAATGTGCAGTCAGGATTGGCCCGCGCTGGAATGGTCGCCGACCCGGCCGCCAGGACCGATAGAGCCGCCAGGACGATCGCAGTACGGCGGGCGGCGGCGCTGATGCGGCCACCTCCCACGCGGAAACGATTACTGAGCACGCCTGATCTCCCTCGATGGTTCGCTGCTGGACCGTACGACGGGACGCCAACGCTCGGAGAGTGGGGTATCCCCCCGATTTAGCCACTCAACCCGGCGGCTACCGAGGGGGTGGTGACATGCCAAGTTGCCAACCCCTGCCAACATCTCGGTGAATCTTGGATCGCACCCATCGCGAGCGGTCTGAGCAGCCCGCGCAACCTGACGGTCGTCGGCAACACGCTCTTCATCGCCGAGTTCGGCGCCGGGCGAGTGGTGACCGTCCCGACCGCAGTCGGCACACCCACCCCCGTCGTCACCGGCCTCAGCCGCCCTTCTGCTGTCGCAGCACGCTGCGCCTGTCCACCCCCCGCCGGATAGAAACCAGGGTCGGGGACACGGTTCGGGATACGGATCGTGCCCTAGCCGTCGGGTTGTGGCGTTCGCCCGAGTCCTCAAAGTGCCGCGATCAGAGGCAGGCGCGAACGGACATTGGCCGCACCGATCACGCTTCACGGCGGCGCAAGTCCGGCGGGCGGATATCGCGTTGGACCTCGGGAATGTGTTCCTCCGGGTAGGACAACCCTCGAGGATCCCGCTGGCCTGCTCGT
>JBKJLN010000297.1:0-4640 GCA_046596935.1 Acidimicrobiales bacterium | reverse complement strand
ACGACGGCGCCCGCATCGCCGATCTCACCGCCGCCGGCGCGTTCGGCGACGTCTGAAGGGCGCTCAATTCTCGAAGTCGACGGAGGCGATGGCCTCGGCGGAGCTCCGGAGGTAAGCGGCCACTTCTGCGTGAGCCGGGTGCACTTGGTACTCCTCGAGACCTTCGAGATCTTCGAAGTGGGCGATGAGGCCGAGGTCGTGGGCGCGCGGTGAATCGACGACGTTGATCCCGACGACCATCGACTCGAGCGAAGGCACCTGCCCGAGGAGGCCGTCGAGCAAGCCTTTGCAATGGGCGAGGTGCTCGGGCGACCGGTCGACGAACTTGAACGTCACGATGTGTGTGATCACGTGGGGGAGTCTTGCGCCACCCAGTCGTCGATCAGGCGACGGGAGATCGAGAGCGCGGGCGGAAGGCCCACGGCGCCGTGGGCGAGTTCGTCGCGGGTGTACCAACAGGCGTCGACGAGTTCCTCGGGATCAGGATCGAGCGTGTCGGTGGTGGCCTCGGCGGTGAAACCGAGCATGACCGACGCCGGGAAGGGCCACGGCTGCGACGAGTGGTAGGCGACGCCACCCACCTCGACGTCGATCCCCGCCTCTTCCTTGACCTCGCGCACGACCGCATCCTCCAGGGACTCGCCGGGCTCGACGAACCCCGCGAGGACCGAGGCGAAGCCAGCGGGCCACGCCGGATTGCGGCCGAGCAGGGCGCGATCCCCGGAGGTGACGAGGACGATGATCGCCGGGTCGGTCCGGGGGAAATGCTCTCGGCCGCATCCGTCGCAGCGACGGCGATGCCCCGCCCAGTCGCTCTCGGTCTCGGCTCCGCAGGTGCCGCAGAATCGATGGGTGGCGTGCCAAATGGAAAGACCGGTGGCGATAGCGCCGAGGTTGCCCTCGAGGGCTGGGAGCATGGTGGCGACCTCGCGAAGCCCCGCCAGTCGAATGCTTTCATCGAGGGCGTCGCCTTCGATGTCCAGTGCCGATTCGACGGCCACGTAGGTCACCCCCTCGAACGTTCCGAGGAGCCACGAGCCCTCGGGGGCGACGTCGGCGTCGATCGTCGAGTGAGCAAGGGCCGGCGGTTGGCCGGTCACGTGAAGCTTGCCGCCGGAGATGGTCACGACCCGCACCTCGGTGTCGGCGAGGTGTCGGGCGAGTCGTTCGGGATGCTTGCGGAGCAGGCCCATTCGGTCGAGCCCAACGGTGCTCAGGGGGTTGGGAGGACGTCGGCGGTCGGCCATGACGGCGAAGTTTTCCAGGCGCGGGCTCGGCTGGGTGCGAACGGGATCATCGCCGGTGACCCACTCCTAGGCTCGGTCGATGGCTACGCACGCTCCTTATGGATCCTGGCGATCACCGGTCACCGCCGACTTGCTGGTCGCCCAAGCCGTCCGCCTCGGACAGGTGACGGTCGACGGCGACGACGTGTACTGGAACGAGGGCCGGCCCGCCGAGGGCGGCCGCCAGGTCGTCGTGCGGATGGACTCCGATGGCGCCACGACCGATGTCATCCCGGCAGGCTTCGGCGCCCGGACCCTGGCCCATGAGTACGGGGGGCAGTCGTATGCCGTGCGCGACGGCGTCGTCTTCTTCTCGAACTTCGCCGATCAGCGTGTGTACCGGCTGGACCCAGACTCGTCGGATCCGCGCCCCTTGTCCGATGCTCCGACCGTGCCGTCATCGGTGCGCTTCGCCGACCACACCGTCTCGGTTGATGGCGCGTGGTTGCTGTGCGTGCGAGAGCGTCACCTCGGTTCATCGGCAGCCGAGGTGGTGAACGACCTGGTCGCAGTTTCAACCGACGGCGGCGAGCCGGTCGTACTCGTCGAGGGCTCCGACTTCTTTGCCGCTCCTCGTCTGTCGCCCGACGGCACGACGTTGGCCTGGCTCTCGTGGGACCACCCGAACATGCCGTGGGATGGCACCGAACTCTGGTCGGCGCCGTTCGTCGATGGGCGGAGAGTCGGACCCGCAGTGCGGGTCGCCGGCGGCCCGACGGAGTCGGTGTCCCAGCCGCGATGGTCGCCCGACGGCCGGCTCCACTACATCTCCGACCGGACGGGTTGGTGGAACCTCTACGACGGCGATGGTCTTCCGCTCTGCCCACGCGAGGCCGAGTTCTCGCTGCCGGACTGGGTTTTCGGGCAGTCGAGCTATGGCTTCCTGTCGGATGGGGCCGTGGTCGCGGCGATGGGGGAACGCGGCTTCTTCGGATTGGTCGTTGTTCGGGATGGCGATGCTACGAAGGTCGACGGTCCCTGGTCGTCGGTGTCGTCGTTGCACGTGGTCGGGAACGGCACGTCGGTCGTGGCGCTGGCGGCGTCGCCGACGGTGGCGTCGGCCGTCGTCCGCATCGAGGTGCCATCAGGTGGAACGACCGTTCTTCGGAAATCGCGTCCCGACGCGCTGGACGCAGCAGTGATCTCGGTGCCCGAAGCGATCGAGTTCCCGACCACCGATGGCCACACCGCCCACGCGTTCTTCTATCCACCTCGCAACCCCGATTTCGTCGGCGTCGATGGCGAGCGACCGCCACTCATCGTCATGAGCCACGGCGGCCCGACGTCGGCAGCGCGCGCCGAACTCGACGTCAGCCTGCAGTACTGGACGAGTCGGGGCTTCGCCGTCGTCGATGTCAACTACGGCGGCAGCACCGGCTTCGGGCGCGAGTACCGGAATCGCTTGCGCGACGCGTGGGGCGTCGTCGACGTCGACGACTGTGTCAATGCCGCGGAGTGGCTGGCCTCCGAAGGTCGGGTCGACGGGCACCGGATGGTGATCACCGGCGGTTCGGCCGGTGGCTACACCACCCTGGCGGCGCTGACGTTCCGGGACGTGTTCGCCGCTGGCGCCTCGCACTACGGCGTGGCCGACGCCGAGGCATTGGCCAAGGACACGCACAAGTTCGAGAGCCGGTATCTCGACGGGCTCATCGGTCCGTATCCGGCGGCGCGCGACATCTATGGGGCACGTTCCCCGATTCACCACACCGCGTTGCTCGACCGGCCGATGATCCTGTTCCAGGGCCTGGAGGATCGGGTCGTCCCGCCGGATCAGGCCGAGATGATGGCGCAGGCGCTTCGCGAGAAGGGCATCCCGTTCGCCTACCTTGCCTTCGAGGGTGAGCAACACGGCTTTCGCAAAGCCGAGACGATCACCCGGGTGGCCGAGGCCGAGCTGTGGTTCTACGGGAAGGTGCTGGGCTTCGATCCCGCAGATGAGATCGCACCGGTGCCTCTCGAGAACGACGAGGGCCTCGTCGGGCCGGGAGTGGGAGAATCCGGCCCATGACAACCGCGCGGGAGATCGGGTCGCTCGAGGAACTCCGCCAGCACTACCGGTCCCCGGCACGGCGCTCGCTGGAGAAGGAGGTCGATCACCTCGACGCGCACTGTCGCGACTTCATCAGCCACGCCCCGTTTGCTGTACTGGCCACGGTGGCGGCCAGCGGGCGGGTCGACATCTCCCCGAAGGGCGGCCCAGCGGGTTTCGTCAAGGTGCTCGACGATCACCGTCTCGCCGTTCCCGACATGGCCGGGAACAACCGGCTCGATTCGATGACCAACATCGTGGATGCCGGTGGCGCGTCGTTGTTGTTCCTGGTGCCCGGTACCGACGAGACACTTCGAGTGGTCGGTCGCGCCGTCCTCTCCCTCGAAGACGCCGTCCTCGACGCCTGCCCGGTCGACGGCATGCGTCCGAACGTCGCCGTCGTCTTGGAGGTGCAGACGGCGTTCATCCACTGCGCCAAGGCGCTGCGCCGGGCGGGGATGTGGGAATCCGACCGCTGGCCCGACACGTCGACGATGGCGACCCCGGCGTGCATGCTCCGTGACCACGTCGGGCTGACGGCGTCGGTGGAGGAGACGGCGGCCGCACTCGAAGCCTCGTACCAGGCCACCACTTGGGCCATGGGCGGCACCGCCCCGGCCGAGGCGTAACTTTTCTCAGCCCAGAAACAAGTCGAGGGTCCTCGCGCCGCTGACGATCTGTTGCTCGACACGGGCGCGACCCGCGTCCTCCCAGGAGAGGGCCGCCTCCAGCCCCTGGGTGAGGAGGTGGCGGGCGAACCGGCCCTTGGCCGCCTTGGCGTCGTGACCGACGGCAGCGCCGGTGGCGTCGGTGAAGCGGACGTGGACGATCTCGTGACGGCGACGCAGGGCGCGGTCGTCGAAGTCGATGGCGGCCCGGTGCTCGTTGGGGAGGAGATCGACGATCACGACACCTCGCGGCCTCGCGGACAATGCGTTGGTGATGATCGGGCGCCACCAACGGTCCAGTCGACCGACGGCCGGTAGCGACACCGAGAACTTCAAGCGGTGGTCGGGGACGGGGTCATCGCCCGACGCCAGGCCGAGGAGAGCGGACGGGACGAGCACCTGCGCCCGCTGCTCGGGCGTCAGCGATGCCGGGTCGAGGTGCTCCCACACGACGCCGGTGTAGCGCTGCCACGCCGGCAACGCCGAAGCCCTTCCGGCAGCCAGACGGGCGGTCGCCGTCTGCGCTCGAGTCAGGAGTTCTCCACGGACACCGAGCCGAGCTTCGTTGGCCACCCCGGGCTCGGCCAAGGCTGCGATCACTTCCGATCGAGCCGCTCCCAGCCGCCGCCCGAAGGCGCCCCCGCCAACGCGCCA
>JBKJLN010000277.1:0-3783 GCA_046596935.1 Acidimicrobiales bacterium | reverse complement strand
GCCATGACGCCTGGATGGTGGCCGCCTCGGTGGCCCAGCAAACTGAACGCCTCAAGTTTCTCGTCGCCTTTCGGCCCGGGTTCATCGAGCCGCCGGTCGCGGCCCGATGAACCCGGGCCGAAAGGCGACGAGAAACTTGAGGCGTTCAGTTTGCTGGGCCACCGAGGCGGCCACCATCCAGGCGTCATGGCACCCCGCGCCGGTCGGGACGAGGACGCCCTCGAAGCCGCTCGACTCCGCCGCCCTGGCAACGGCCGTCAGGTGCTCGAGGGTCGGCTCCACGGCCGTCGAGGCGTCGCCCAGTCGGGACTCGTCACCAAAGCTGGGGAGGAACCAGAACAGCCGCACGCGAGGAACAGTACGAGAGCCGGAATTGTTACTATCCACGTAGGAGAAATCCCCCCGATCGCTCCAGGAGCTGACCTCACCCATGACGACCCTCGAAAGCGGCCTCGACCTCGGCAAGTACAAGCTGGGTTGGTCCGACACCGTCGACTACGTGATCAAGCCCAAGAAGGGCTTGTCCGAGGAAGTCGTGAAGGAGATCTCCTGGGTGAAGGGCGAGCCCCAGTGGATGACCGACTATCGGCTGCGGGCGTTCCGCCACTTCAACCGCAAGCCGATGGCCCCGTGGTTCGCCATCAACATGCCCGACATCGACTTCCAGGACATCTATTACTACCTGAAGCCGACGGATCATCAGGTCAGCGAGTGGGACGAGCTCCCCGAGCAGATGCGCATCACCTACGAGAAGCTGGGCATCCCCGAGGCCGAGCAGCGCTACTTCGCCGGCGTCACCAGCCAGTACGACTCCGAGGTCGTGTACCACAAGAACCGTGAAGACCTCGAGGCCCAGGGCATCCTCTTCACCGATATGGACACGGCCGTCCGTGAGCACCCCGAGATCGTCAAGCGCTACTTCGGCACGGTCATCCCGAGCGCCGACAACAAGTTCGCCGCCCTCAACTCCGCCGTTTGGTCGGGAGGCTCGTTCATCTACGTGCCGCCGGGCGTCGAGGTCGAGATGCCCCTGCAGGCCTACTTCCGCATCAACTCCGAGAACGCCGGCCAGTTCGAGCGCACGCTGATCATCGCCGACGAGGGCGCCAAGGTGCATTACGTCGAGGGGTGCTCGGCCCCCGTCTACACCAGTGACTCGTTGCACTCGGCTGTGGTCGAGCTGGTGGCCAAGCCGTCGGCCCGCATCACGTACACGACCATCCAGAACTGGTCGCCGAACGTCTACAACCTCGTGACCAAGCGGGCTCGGGCCGAGGAAGAAGCCCACGTCGAGTGGATCGACGGCAACATCGGCAGCCGCCTGACCATGAAGTACCCGTCGGTCGTGCTCGCCGGCCGCAAGGCCTCCGGCGAGGTGCTGTCGGTCGCCTACGCCGGTCCGGGCCAACACCAGGACGCCGGCGCCAAGATGATCCACGCCGCGCCCGAGACCACGTCGACCATCGTGTCGAAGTCCATCTCCAAGGACGGCGGCCGCACCTCCTACCGAGGCCTCGTCAAGATCGACGAAGGCGCCTACGGGTCGAAGGCGTTCGTGCGTTGCGATGCCCTGCTGTTGGATGACATCTCCCGGTCGGACACCTATCCCCGCCAGGAGATCCACGAGAAGGACGCCCAGATCGGCCACGAGGCCAGCGTCTCCAAGGTCTCCGAAGACCAGCTCTTCTATCTGATGAGTCGCGGCCTGTCCGAGGAGCAGTCGATGGGCATGATCGTCAACGGGTTCATCGAGCCGATCACCCGCACGCTGCCGATGGAGTACGCGGTGGAGTGGAGCCGGCTCATCGAGATCCAGATGGAAGGGTCGGTCGGCTGATGGCAAATCCGGCACTGAGCGAGAAGGCGTTCGCCCCCGAACGCTTCCGGACGGTCGACCTGGGCCGCAGCGGACCCATTACGGGCGAGCCCGGCGTCACCGAGCCTGCGGAAGCGCACAGCGGGTCCGGCGGCGAGGCCTGGCGCGATCGCATGACCCTCGACGGAACGGTGATGCGCAGTCTCATCCTGTTCCCGATCCTGCTGGCGACTGGATGGTTCGGCTGGAATTCCGTCGGCCGGGGTGAGCTCGGGGTCACCATCCCCGGATGGCTCCTACCGGCGCTGCTCGTGGGTTTCGGCGTGGCCATGGTCACGATCTTCAAGCCCCGCGTTTCGCCCTACACGGCGCCGTTGTACGCAGCCGTCGAAGGGCTCGTCCTCGGGGCCATCTCGGCGGTCTACGAGGTCCAGTACAAGGGCATCGTCCTGCAGGCCATCCTGCTCACCGGCGCCGTCTTCGTCATCATGCTCGGGCTCTATTCCAAGCGAATCGTGAAGGTCGACGACCGTCTTCGCCGAGGCATCACCGCCGCCACCCTCGCCGTGTTGGTGGTGTACGCCATCTCCTTCGTGATGCGGCTCTTCGGCGCCAACATCCCCTTCATCCACGAGGCCAGCCCGCTCGGCATCCTCTTCAGCCTCGTGGTCGTGGGCATCGCCTCGGCCAACCTCCTCCTCGACTTCGACCTCATCGAGAAGGGCGTCCAGAACGGCGCCCCCAAGTGGATGGAGTGGTACGCCGCCTTCGGGCTGCTCGTCACGCTCGTGTGGCTCTACCTCGAACTCCTGCGCCTGCTGTCGAAGCTCCGCAGCCGCTAACCGCTCGGCGAGGAGGCACCCATGCCGATGCGGGAGCACTGCAAGCACTTCCAGAGTCGCACCTACGCCTCTGGCGAAGTGGCGCGCTTCTGCGTGCTCGACCTGGCGCCTGAAGCACCCTGGCGCTGCCCCGAAGATTGCCCTCGGTACGAGCGCCGCATGGCCGACGTCGGCTGGGCGATCGGGAGCCTCGTTCGACCAGGAACCCCGGCGGAACCCGACATGATCGCGGTCAACGACAATGCCGCGGCGTTGCTCGACGAGGCCGAGGACATCCTCAACGCTGCCGGTCCGGAGATCCTCGCCGACGTCGAGAAGCAACGGGCCAAGGAGCGGCCCCGCAGCGAGGGCGGACCGAACCTGCTCGACAAGCTCAAGGGACGCTTCCGCCGCCGCTGATGGGTTTCGAATTGCCGTACCGGATCGTCGACGTCTTCACCCACCGGCCGCTATGCGGCAACGCGCTCTGCGTCGTTTCAACGCCCGAGGGGACGGCGCTCGACGACGAGCAGATGCTGGCCATCGCCCGCGAGGTCAACCTGAGCGAGACGACGTTCGTCACCAGAACCGCGGACGATGCCTACGACGTGCGCATCTGGACGGGGAGCGGGGAACTGCCCTTTGCCGGCCATCCCTCGCTCGGAACGGCGTGGTCGCTCGGACCCGGTCGCTGGACCCAGACCTCTCCCGGCGCCGTCGTGACCGTCGAGGCAACGGCGCATGGAGCGGTGATGACCCAACCGGATCCCGTCTTCACCGAGGTCTATCCGGAAGATGTGACGACGGCGCTCGGCCTGCCGACGGCATCGGTGCATTCGGCGTACGCCGCGGAAATCGGGGGCACGCGACACCTGCTCGTGCCCACTGAGGCGGCTCTCGACCGCCTCGAGCCCGACGCTGGGCTGCTCGGCGTCGTCGCTAGGTCGGTTCGGGCGACAGGAGTGGGTGTCGTGCGGCGGGTCGACGATGCCACCCTTCACGCCCGCGTCTTCATCCCCGGGGCATCGCTGGTCGAAGACCCCGGAACGGGTTCGGCCGCCGGCCCCTTGGGCCTGTTGGCGCAGCGCCTCTGGCGCACCGACGCCGACCTCGTGATCCTCCAAGGCGCGGAGATGGGTCGGCCCT
>JBKJLN010000305.1:0-2787 GCA_046596935.1 Acidimicrobiales bacterium | reverse complement strand
CGAAGATGCCTCGGTTGGTGCGGGGCACGAGGCCGTAGTGGAGCGTCAGCTCGTCGGACAGATACCGGCCCTCGGCGACCTTGATCGGGTCGACCTCGCCGATGAGATCAGCGATCGAGGTGTCGGGCGTCGCCAACTTCTCCCCGAATCGAGCATCGCGATGGATCCACTCGATCGGCGCGTCCTCACCCTTGTCGGCGATCAGGTCGCGGGCATGCTTCGAGACGGGGTGGTACGGATCGTCGAGGATCTCGGACCCGGCCACGATCGGCAGCCACTCGTCGAGGAGGCCGGTGAGCGAGCGGATCATGCGGGTCTTGCCCTGACCCCGCTCCCCCAGGAAGATCACGTCGTGGCCGGCCAGCAGCGCGTTCTCGAGTTGCGGGAGGACGGTGTCCTCGTAGCCCAGAATGCCCTCCACCAGGGGTTCGCCGGCGGCGATGCGGCGAGCGGCGTTGCGCCGGACCTCCTCTTTGACGGGAACGGACTCCCATCCCGATTCCCGCAGTTGACCCAGGGTGGCAGCACGCGAAGACATGCGCCGACCCTACCGCCGGGCCCTTCCGTAGTTGCCGTAGCGTGCGGCTCCGTGGAACTCGGGGGCGCCTGGAAGGCAATCGAGGCCGACGAGGGCCTACGGCGGGCGTATGCCGAGCCCGAGTTCGACGACGGCGGATGGGGGAACCTCGCCGTTCCCGGCCACTGGCGCTCATCGCCCGACTTCGCCGGAAGCGACGGTCCGCTGTTGGCCCGGCGGCGTTTCGAGGCCCCCACCCCGGGGCCGGGACAACGCAGTTGGCTGACCTTCGAGGGGCTCTTCTACCAGTCGGATGTCTGGCTCGACGGCTCCTACCTGGGTGACACCGAGGGCTATTTCTTTCCCCACACCTTCGAGGTCACCGAGGCGTTCCGCGACCGCTCGGAACACCTGCTCGGGGCCGAGGTGACGTGCGCTCCCCAGCGCGACCGCACCTCGAAACGGAACCTCACCGGGGTGTTCCAGCACTGGGACTGCTTCGATCCCGATTGGAATCCCGGTGGCATCTGGCGACCGGTGCGTGTGCACGAAACCGGACCCGTACGGATCGTACGGCTGCGGGTCGTGTGTGCCGAGGCCACCGCAGATCTCGCGGTGTTGTCGTTCCGCGCCATCCTCGACTCGGCCGAGGCGACGACGGTCGAGTTGCGCACCCTCATCGGCGGCGTCGGGAGCGGCGGCCGCGAGCGTCTGGCCGAAGCGACGGAGGAACAGCACCTAGCGGCCGGAGAGAATCGGGTCGAGTGGCGTGTCGGGGTCGACGACCCCCCGCTGTGGTGGCCCCATGCCCTCGGCGACGCCAACCTCGTCGATGTCGACGTCGAGATCCGCCTGCTCGATCGCACCACGCCGAGCGACCAACGTTCGTTGCGGACGGGCCTTCGCAAGATCGCCTTGAAGAACTGGATCGCCTCGGTGAACGGCGAGCGACTCTTCCTCAAGGGGGCCAACCAGGGCCCGAATCGGATGGCCCTCGGCGAGGCCACCGCCGCCGAACTCGAGAGGGACGTCCTGCTGGCCAAGGACGCCGGCCTCGACCTGCTGCGCCTCCACGCCCACATCAATCGGCCCGAGACCTACGCCGCGGCCGACGCCGCCGGCGTTCTGCTCTGGCAGGACATGCCCTTGCAATGGGGATACGCCCGCGGCACCCGCAAGCAAGCCGTGCGCCAGGCGAGGGAGGCGGTCGACCTGTTGGCGCATCACCCGTCGATCGCCCTGTGGTGCGCCCACAACGAGCCCATCTCCCTCGACATGGAGCCCGGAGCGCAGGTCGACATCGGCGCCGCCACCCGCAAGACGATCAGCGGGATGGTGCTCCCCTCGTGGAACAAGACGGTGCTCGACAACTCCCTGCGCCGCGCCCTCGAGAAGGCCGACAAGAGCCGCCCGGTCATCGCCCATTCCGGGATTCCGACCGGCGACAGCCACCTTTACTTCGGCTGGTACCACGGCCACGAGACCGACCTTCCAAAGGTCCTCTCGGCCTGGCCGCGCCTCGGCCGCTTCGTGAGCGAGTTCGGCGCCCAAGCGGTTCCGGCGGCCGACGATTTCATGGAGCCGGGGCGATGGCCCGATCTCGACTGGGATCGGCTGGCGCACACCCACGCCCTGCAACGGGTGTTCTTCGAGCGCAACGGCATCGATCCCGCCGACTACGACACCTTCGACGGATGGCGCGACGCCACCCAGACGTATCAGGCCAACCTGATTCGCCGCCACGTCGAGACCTTGCGCCGCCTCAAGTACCGCCCGGCCGGCGGCTTCGCGCAGTTCTGTTTCGCAGACGGCCACCCGGCGGTGACCTGGTCGGTGCTCGACCACGAGCGCAATCCAAAACTCGGATATGAGGCACTGGCGGCCGCGTGTGCCCCGGTCATCGTGGTTGCCGACCGACCCGATCAGGAGTACACGGCGGGCCCGGCCGTGGCGCTGGACGTGCACGTGGTCAGCGACCGGCGCGATGCGATCAGTGGGCTCACCGTGCGGGCCACGGTGTCGTGGCCCGGCGGCGGCGAAGATCGGGCGTGGTCGGGCGACGTGCCCGCCGACGACTGCGTACGCATCGGCACGCTGCACTTCGTTGTGCCCGAAGGCCCCGGACCGCTGACCATCGACCTGACCCTGGACGGCGGTGGCGTCAAGGCCGTCAACCACTACGAGTCGGTCATCCTCCGTCGCTGACGGGATTGCACAAGGTCCAGGCGTGGGTGACAGGATTCCGGACCGTGAGCGAGCTCGCCACGGAG
>JBKJLN010000313.1:0-3646 GCA_046596935.1 Acidimicrobiales bacterium | reverse complement strand
ACCATCGAAACTTCCGACGACCGAGGTTGGACCACGTTCCCGGCCGGCGCACTCACCTTCGGCTACCGCGTCGCCAGCTGATTCGGAGACGGACGAAGACGAGTGTCCGATCGATTCGACTCGCCCCCTCCGGCGGGCCTCGATGCCCGCGTGCACGCACGCAGGCCCAAACCGGCGGGGTCGGCCTGGCCGGCATGAGTCGTCCCCACCACCCACGCCTATCTCTCGATCGTCAGGTCCCGTAAGTAGAACCAGTAGGTGCGCCAGCGACAGACGCCCCACAGCGCCCAGAGATCCCAGAACATGCGCCACGTGCGCCGGTAGCCGTCGAGCTTGCCGAACTTGTCTCGCTTGGTGCGATGGGTGACGCCGGTCATCACTCGAGCGACCGTGGGCAGACGTGCCTCGCAGACGACCTCGTTGATCATGATCTCGATCGTGTAGCCGTTGCGCTTCTCCGGAGGGATCGAGTCGAACACCCAGCGGGGCACGATCCGTTCGCCGGTCGTGGGCGGGAAACGCAACACCCAGGGGTTCCAGAACCGCCCGTAATCGAACGTCCCCAGTGACATTGCCGCCCGCTGTTCGACGACCGGACGACAGATGTCGTCGAGGTGGGCCGGGGTGATCCCGATGAGATCGGCGTCGACGAAGAGAATGGCGTCGGCGTCACCGCTGGCGGCGACGCCCGCCTCCATGGCGTGGGCTTTCGAGCCCTCGGACCGCTCGCGTCGAACCACGATGGCACCGGCCGCTTCGGCATTGGACGCCGTCTCGTCGAGGGAGCCGTCGTCGACGACGATGACCCTCCGGATGTATCGACATCCGCGAACGACACGCACGACGTCCGCGACGGTCTCCGCTTCGTCCCGCGCCGGGATGACGCAATCGACGAGCAACCGGTGTCGACGCCGCTAGGAAGCGGACTCTGCGGACCGCGTGTAGCCGGCCCGCTCGCCGCGGGTGACGAACTTGATCGCCATCTTCCGCGAGGCCTCATCGATCATCTCTTCGCCGAACATGACAGCGCCCATGCGGTCACCCTCGGTCGCCTTCTTGTAGGCGTCGAGGATGGCGTGGGCCTTGTCGAACTGTTCCTGGGTCGGCGAGAAGACTTCATTGAGGATGGTGACCTGGT
Organism: Acidimicrobiales bacterium; assembly: GCA_046596935.1. Taxonomy (GTDB): domain Bacteria; phylum Actinomycetota; class Acidimicrobiia; order Acidimicrobiales; family CADCTF01; genus DATLED01. The sequence goes on along the minus strand of JBKJLN010000313.1, from coordinate 2,508 downwards.
CGGGATGCAGCGCCCACTTGCCGTCGTAACCGAGGACCTTGGTGCGGTTGCAGTAATCGCGGAAGCCCTCGGGGTTGCGCACGTAGAGGTAGGGCCCGTCGATGACCTGCAGCCCGTTGGCCCGCCCGGCCATCAGGATCTTGTTGAAGACGTAGTGGAAGTGGTCACCGGGATATTCCGGGATCTGCACCCCGCCGGTGAGCACGGGCATCTCCATCGAGGCGGCGAAATCGGCCGGGCCGAAGATGATGGTCTCGAGCCGCGGCGACGCCGCACAGATCTCCTCGACGTTGATCAACCCGCGCGCCGTCTCGATCTGGGCTTCGATGCCGATGTGACCGACGGGCAGGCCCGCCTTCAGCTCGACCTGCGTGAGGAGGAGGTCCATGGCCACGACCTCGGCCGCCGTCTGGACCTTGGGAAGCATGATCTCGTCGAGTCGCTCGCCGGCATTGCCGACGACCTCGATGACGTCATACGCCGTCCACTGCGTGTCCCAGGCGTTGACCCGCACACACAGCGTGCGGTCGCCCCAGTCGAGGTTCTTGATGGCGTCGACGACCTTTGCGCGAGCGCCTTCCTTCTCGAGCGGCGCCACCGAATCCTCGAGGTCGAGGAAGGTCATGTCCGCCGGAATCGTCGGTCCTTTGGCCAGGAAGCGCTCGCTCGATCCGGGAACCGAGAGACACGAACGGCGGGGCAGGCTGCGGGTGCGCGCGGACATGGCCGAATCGTAGGAGCGGGCCTGTTGATGCCGCCAAGTGCCGGAACAAAACCTCCAACTTCACTTGACAGTTTCTCACTCCTTCGGTTCAATGTTTTTCGATGACCACCCGACAAGGAAAGGGGCTTCCCATGCTGATGCGTACTGATCCGTTTCGTGATCTCGACCGACTGTCGCAGCAGGTACTGGGCACACCGGCCCGCCCTGCGGCGATGCCCATCGACGCCTACCGAAGTGGTGAGGCGTTCGTCGTGCACTTCGATCTCCCAGGCATCGACGCCTCGTCGATCGACCTGACCGTCGAACGAAACGTGTTGACGGTGCATGCGGAGCGGAAGCGCCCGCAGAGTGACGAGGTCGAGCTCTTGGTGGCCGAACGCCCGCATGGCTCGTTCAGTCGCCAGCTCTTCCTCGGTGAGACGCTCGACACCGAGCACATCGACGCCTCCTATGCCGATGGCGTGCTCACCCTTCGAGTACCGATCGCCGAGCGGGCCAAACCCCGCCGGGTCGAGATCCGGGCCAAGCAGCCGGGCCATGCGACCATCGACGCTCGCGCCGACGACCGGGTTGCGGTTTCGGTCTAGGAAATCTCCATGCCCTTGGCCTTCGACGACGAGCATGCGCCGCTCTACACGGTGGGCCAGGTGGCCGGGATGCTCGGTGTGCAGCCGGCGTTTCTCCGTCGCCTCGACACCGAGGAGGTCGTGCAACCGAGCCGGTCGGACGGCGGCCAGCGGCGCTACACCCGCAACGAGATCGCCTGCGTGCAGAAGGTGACGGAGATGGCCGGCGAGGGGATGACCCTCGCCGGCATCCGGCGCATTCTCGTGTTGGAAGCGGAGGTCGCCGATCTTCGGCGGCAACTGGCGAGTCGGAAAGTTCCCCGCTCGGGCCGGCACTGACGCGCTAGGGCGCCGGCAGGAGCTTGTCGACGAAGAACTCCCCGATCCGCTCCTCCAGATACACGCGGTCGGCTTCGGCTCGGGGCGAGTGCCGCTCGCTCGGGAGGAGGAAGAGCTCATAGGGGATGCGGGCTTGGATCATCGCTTCGATCAAACGCGCGCTGTGGCGGAAGTGGACGTTCTCGTCGATGAGCCCGTGCACCAGCATCAAAGACCGGTCGCGAAGACCGTCGACATGGGCCATGACGCTCGACCGCTCGTATCCGTCGGGATTGGCTTGGGGCGTTCCCAGATAGCGCTCGGTGTAGTGGGTGTCATACCCGTCCCAGGAGGTCACCGGTGCCCCGGCGACCGCAGCCGTGAACACCGACGGCTCCTTGGCCAGGCAGAGCGCACTCAGATATCCCCCGTAGCTCCACCCGTTGATGCCGACGCGATCTGGATCGACGAGGCCGCGCCCGACCAGGTCGCGCACGACGGCCACTTGGTCTTGCACTTCGACGTCTCCGAGGTTCCATCGAATGGCACCCTCGAACTCGAGACCGCGGCCGGCGGCGCCACGGTTGTCGGCGACGACTACGAGAAATCCGAGCGACCGCAACCATTGCCGCCGCATCGCCACCGTCGGTCCCCAGCCGTTGACGACCTGTTGGGCGTGCGGACCGCCGTACACCGAAACGATCGTCGGGAAGGGGCCGTCGCCGCCGGGCCGATAGAGCAGCACATCGATGGTGACCCCGTCGGCGGTGGTGACCGTCGTGTGTTCAGGCGGCTCGAGGTCGAGCGCGGCGATGCGAGGATCGGCGGCCTCTGCAGGATCGAGAAGGCGGGCCACCTCCGCTCCACTGTCGTTCCGACGAATGACTGCCTCTGGGGGTT
>JBKJLN010000205.1:0-4318 GCA_046596935.1 Acidimicrobiales bacterium | reverse complement strand
CGCCGTGCGGGCGGGCAGCCCGGCCCCGAGGGCTCGGTCGGCAAGCTCTTCTCCACCACCTACAACATGAAGCTGCAGGTGGCCTCCGTCGACATCATGGGCATGTCCACGACGGCGTGGGCCGACGACGACGATGCTGCCGGGCTACGGGTGCGCACCTTCCTGCGCTCTCGCGGCAATTCCATCGAGGGCGGGACCTCCGAGATCCAACGCAACATCCTCGGCGACCGAGTGCTCGGCCTGCCCCGCGAGCCCGACGCCTCGAAATCTCTCCCCTGGAAAGACGTGCCCCGCAACTAGGCCGGATCAGACCGCCCGGAGTCGTCCTTGGCAGATTCCTCGGCGAGTTCACGCTCGAGTTCGCCGACCGACGTGAGGTCGGACGTGCCCTTCTTCTTGTTGAGGGCGATGTTCACGGCGACGAGCACGCCGGACACCAAGAGGATCGGGAGCCGGTAGTGGTTCACGAAGCTCGAGAAGGCGGTGATGGGCGAGCCGAACACGTTGCCGAACACCCGCAGAACAACCATGGCGGCGAAGGTGCCCCCGATGTTGAGCACGAAGAAGAGCCACACCGGCATGGCCGACGCGCCGGCGAGCATGCAGATGAGAGCGTTGGGGAAGATGGCGATCATCGGCCACGACGCCTTGGCGAATCCCCGCTCCATGAAGCGGACCATTCCTCCGCCCTCACCCATCTTTCGCTCGAGCCACCGCACGCCGGCGTCGCCGTACCAGCGGCCGAGGAGGAAGAAGAGGGGGTCGGAGATGACCTGGCGGATCGTGCCCACGAGGTAGAACGAGACGGGGTCGGTGTGGGGGACGACGATCGCCAGGTACCGCTTGCGGGTGTTGAGGGCGATCAGCCAGAGCGGGTGTTCGTCGTCGAGCGCCGCCCAGGTGAAGTCGGCCACGTAGGCGAGCGCGGTCAAGACGATGATCGGCGTCAGCAGGAGGTAGAGCTTGCGCCGGTCGGGAGGCGACGTTCCGGGTGCCGCGGACCTGGGCTCCATCGACGCCGACCGTACCAGCGGCGCCGTTCTACGGCCCCCCGGCCGGCCCCGGAGCGCCGGTAGCCTGGTCCGGCGTGACCACGACGCGACGGCGCATCCTCGCGACCGGCGCCGGCCTGGCCATCCTTCTGCTCGTCGTTCTTCTGCTCGCGCGTGGAGGGTCTGACGGGCCCGACCGCCTGGCGGTGCGGGGTCGAGCCGAGAACGCTCCGACCACCGATCCGATCGCGGCTCCCGACACGACATCGCCTTCCGACGCAGCCGGAGGGACGACCATCCCCCTGATTCCGCTGACCACGGGCGTTCCGGTCCCCAACGCCACCGAGGCGCCGCCGCCGACCGCTGCGCCAACGGCGACGCCGGGTACACCCCGTGCCGGTGCAGCTGCGCCGACGGCGTCGAGCGGCGGGCAAGCAGCCGCGGACGGCATGTCGACCGTCGTCGCCACCGGTGCCGTCCTCGTGAAGCCATCGGATACGAGCGCGACCCGCCCGATCGACAAAGCCGCGGGCTGTAACTCGGCCAACGACCCCGGCTGGAAGATCGAGGAATGCGGCGCCCTGCGCTCGGGCGGATCGGTGCTGCTCTGGCTCGTCGAGTCGAAGGGAAAGGGGATACGTACGCTGGTGTTGCGGGAGCAGACCGCAGGCCGTTGGGCCGTCGTGCTCGGCGCCCACGACGACTCGGGCAAGATCTTGGAATCGGTCGGGGTCCGAGGCGAGGACGTCTCCGGCGACGGCCAGCCCGAACTGGTCTTCGGCTTTCACCGTCGGGGCGACGACAAGGTCCTCTCGATGGATGTCGTCGACGCCGCGGCCACCGTCGTCGTGCACCGTGATCTCGCCCGGGGCTCGGTGAAGGTGTCCAAGGGGCAGCTCGACACCTGGGCGGCCAACGGTGGCGGCTTCGATCACGTCGTGATCCGGTTCACCGGCGGGCAGTGGCGCGCGTCCGCACCCCAGCGGGTGGCGAGCGGAGACGTTCCCTCCAGCATGGTCTGATCGATGACGCCTGCAGGGCCCTCCACCAAGGACCGGCTGTTGGAGGCGGCCTATGCCTGTGTCGGCCGCGTCGGTCTGGCCAGGACGACCATGGAAGATGTCGCCCTCGAGGCCGGTCTTTCGAGAGCAACCGTGTACCGGTACTTCCCGCGGGGCAAGGAACAGCTCTTCGGCGAGGTCGTGATCTGGGAGACCGGGCGGTTCTTCGAGCAACTGACCCGGGCCGTCGCCTCCCGCGTCGATCTGGCGGAGTTGTTGGAAGAGACCCTCGTCTTCGCCCACCGGGCCGTCGAGGAGCACACGGTCCTCCAGACGATCCTGCAGACCGAGCCCGAGCGGCTCCTTCCACTGCTCACGACCGAGGCCAACCGAGTGCTCATCTTGATCAAGCAATTCGTGGTGCTGGCGATGACCAGGACGCCGCTGCGAGCCGACCTCGACGCCGACCTCGCCGCCGACCACCTCGCCCGCATGGTGTTGAGCCTCATCGGGAGCCAAGGCCGCTGGGATCTGACCGACCGGGAGGAGGTGCGCCGACTCGTGCGTACCAAGCTGCTGGCTGGCGTGATCGAGGGCCCCGGCTGATCTGAACCTTCGAGTTTCCGCTGGAAACATTGACAGTGAGACGAAACCATCCGTACTGTCTCATCGATGGCAGCGATCGTTCCCGCCGCTTCGGCCGATGGAGGCTCACTCGACCCCGCCCTCGTCGACGCCGCCCTGCGCTGCGTGGCCCGCTGGGGCGTGGCCAAGACGACGCTCGACGACCTCGCCCGTGAGTCGCGCTTGAGCCGGGCGACCATCTACCGACTGGCTCCGGGCGGGCGCGAGGCGATGGTCGCCGGCGTGGTCGCCGCCGAGGTCGCACGCTTCGTCACCGTGGTCGGTGCCGCCGTGGGCGAGTGTGTCGATGCCGAGGATGCGGTTGTTGCGGCCATCACCTCGGCCGCCCGCCATCTCAACGGCCACGACGCCCTCCAGTTCCTCCTCGCCCACGAACCCGGATTCGTGTTGCCCCATCTCGCCTTCCACGCCCTCGACGAACTGCTCGTCCGCGCTGCCGAAATCGGTGGTCGGATGCTGGCGCCGTTCGTCGCTTCGAACGCCGAAGCCGAAGAGCTGGCCGAGTGGATCGGCCGCATCCTCGTGAGCCACATCTGTTGTCCCTCCGCCGGTATGCAACTCACCGACGACGCGTCTGTCCGCCGGCTGGTGAGGGCGTTCGTCCTCCCTGGTCTTCTCGTCCCCGCCTAGGAAAAAGGAATTCATGACTCTCACCAACGAGCCGCTGTCCAACAAGGACATCATCGGCCGCGACGACATCAACGACCTCGAAGCCATCCTGGCCATCTCCAACACCGACATCGACGCCTCGATCTCGGCCGTCAAGGACAATGCCGATGCCATCTTCACCTGGGACTACGAGAAGGGGCGGCGTCCGAAGCTGAACCGCCTCTACGAGAAGTCGAAGACCTCCATGTGGAACGGCGAGACCGACCTCCCATGGGACACGGTCGTCGACCAGGAGGCCGTCGTCATGGCCAACGCCGGCGGCAACATCGGCCCCGAATCCGGCATCGACATCTCCGGCACGCCGATGGCCAAGTGGGGCGAGAAGGAGTGGATCGAGTTCGGCGTCGAGAGCCAGAACTGGACGCTGTCGCAGTTCATGCACGGCGAGCAGGGTGCCCTCGTCTGCACGGCCAAGATCGTGGAGACGGTGCCGTGGATCGACGCCAAGTACTACGCCTCCACCCAGGTGATGGACGAAGCCCGTCACGTCGAGGTCTTCGCCAAGTATCTCGACACCAAGCTCACCGGCCACTACCCGGTGAACGCCCACCTGAAGATGCTCCTCGACGACATCATCAGTGACAGCCGGTGGGACATGACCTACCTCGGCATGCAGATCATGGTCGAGGGTCTCGCTCTCGCCGCCTTCGGGTTCATCCATCAGATGACGACCGAGCCCCTGCTCAAGCAACTCCTGCGCTACGTCATGTCCGACGAGGCCCGGCACGTGGCCTTCGGCGTTCTGTCGCTGCAGGAGTACTACAAGGAGCTCGACTCCAAGGAGTTGCGCGAGCGTCAGGAGTTCGCCTTCGAAGCGGCCGTGCGCATGCGCGACCGTTTCCTGCAGCAGGAGGTCTGGGACCGGATGGGCATTGCCCCCAAGGTCGCCGTGCCGCTGGTGCTGCAGGCGCCCGAGCGCCTCGTCTTCCAGTCGATGCTCTTCTCCAAGATCGTTCCCAACTGCAAGAAGCTCGGGCTCCTCGACGCCGCCGACGGTTGGCTGCGCACGAA
>JBKJLN010000088.1:0-3490 GCA_046596935.1 Acidimicrobiales bacterium | reverse complement strand
TGGGTAGGACGGTGCGGGGCAGTGGATGCACGCTCACCTGGAGCGATGACGAAACAACGGTCGGGAAGCGTTACGAACGGCTGGCCGTGGACTTCATCGGGCAGCGACACGAGGGCTGGACGCGGGAATGGCGGGTCGGTTCGCTCTTGCGCAGACAGCCGGCCCCGTTACCGGTGGCCTCCCTGCTGGCTGCCAATCGCCGTCGCCGGGCGCTCACCTTTGCGGCCATCGATGGGGATCCTCTCGGCCCCAAGTTCCCGTTCGCCCTGGCCGACGGCGATCTCCCGGACTTGATCCGCCTCGCCTCGACCGTGCCCGGGTATCGCCCGCATGCGCCCTTCCTACGACGTTTCGACCTCGAACGGCGCTTGCGGGCCGCCGTCGACGCGACCGTTCTCACTCCCGAGGTGGCCGACCTCATCCGCCGGCAGGCGAAGGACGATCCGCCCGTCATCGTCTTCGGCCATGGCGACATCACCGCCCGGAATGTGCTTCGAGCGACGACGACGGCCGAGGCGGTACTCATCGACTGGGAGTGGGCTGCCTGCTATCCGCGCGGCTGGGATCTGGCCTTCCTCTGGTTCAGTCTCGTCGACCTCCCCGGCGGCCGGGCGGCAGTGGAGGCGGCCATTCCCGAGCAGGACGCCAGATGGTTCTGGCGCTCCGCCCTGCTGATCCAGGTCCTGCACCTGACACTCTGGGAACGCCTTCCCGGCCTCCCCTTTCGTCCCGTCCATGAACGCGCCCGCGACGACCTCGTCGACCGCCTACTCCAGGTCCGTTAGATCTGGCACTGCTCGCACAAGAAGTGCGAGCGGCCGCCGAGCTTGATGCGCACGACCTTCGACCGGCAGCGCCGGCACGGCTGGCCCTCGCGGTCGTAGACGTTGTGCTCGGAGGAGAAGTTGCCGACCTTGCCGTAGAGGTCGCGGTACTGCTCGTCGGCGAGGGACGAGCCGCGGTGCTTGATGGCATCGTGCAGTGTCTCGCTCATGGCGCGGTAAAGGCGGCGGATCTCCTGCGACGTGAGCGCGTCGGACGAGCGGTCGTACCGGAGGCCCGCGCCCCAGAGGATCTCGTCGGAATAGAGGTTGCCGATACCTGCGATGAACTTCTGGTCCATCAGCAGGTCCTTGAGCTTGCGGTGCTTCGAGTGCAGCATCTCGCCGAAGCTCGTCCAGCTGATGGCCTGTTCGACGGGGTCGAACCCCAGGTGGGCGAGTTCAGGGACCTCCGACTCCAACTCGTCGGCAGCAGTGACGAAGAGCTCGCCAAAGGTACGGGGATCGAGGAAGCGGAGCTGGCCGGCCGGGGTGAAGGTCAGCATCACGTGGGTGTGCTTGGCCTTTTCCTCCTTGCCTCCCTTCGACCAGATCAGCTGGCCGCTCATCCCGAGGTGGATGACGAGGAAGTCGGACCCTTCGAGCTTGACGAGCAGGTACTTGCCCTTGCGTTCGACGGCCACGACCTTGCGACCCTCGAGGCCAGCGATGAACTGCTTCTTGGTGGTGTGACGCCGGATGGAACGCAGGCCCGTCACCTCGACGGTTTTGATGCGCTTGCCGACGATCTCCTTTTCCAGGTCGCGTCGAATCGTCTCGACTTCGGGCAGCTCGGGCATCGTGTCGGTCATTCCTCGCCGTCGTTTGCAGTGGCCGGGCCGCCGACGCTCATGCCGGTGTCGGGGATCGTCAGCTCGTCCGGACTGAGAAGGCGGTGCAGCTCCGACCAGGCGGCGCGTGCAGCGCCCTGTTCGGCCTGCTTCTTCGAGCGGCCCTCGCCCTCGCCGCGTCGCTCTCCGGCCAGAAAGACCTCGGCGAAGAACCGCTTGGCGTGGTCAGGGCCCTCGTCGTGGACTTCATACCTGGGCAGTTGCTCGAAGCGACGGGCGGCGAGCTCCTGGAGCCGGGTCTTGTAGTCCTGCCCACCGGGCCCGGCTGCGGCCTCCTCGATGCGGTCTGCGAGCAGGGCCATCACGAGTTCGCTGGCCGCCGGCCAGCCTCCGTCGATGTAGACCGCGCCGATCACCGCCTCCATTGCGTCAGCAAGGATCGACGGCTTTTCGCGCCCACCGGATGCGGCCTCGCCCTTCCCGAGGAGCAGGAACGACCCCAGTTCGAGGGTGGCCGCCACCTCGGCCAAGGCCTCGGAGTTGACGAGCGACGCCCGCACCTTGGCCAACTCGCCCTCGGGCAGGTCGGGGTAGGTGAGGAAGAGGTGGTCGGTGACGACCAGGCCGAGCACGGCGTCGCCCAGGAACTCGAGGCGCTCGTTCGACGCCGCGGCCTCGTTCTCGGCGCACCACGAGCGGTGCGCCAGGGCGCGGGCCAGGTGGGCGCCATCGACGAACCGGCGGCCGATCCGCTGTTGCAACAACTCGACGCTCCCAGGGGCGGCGAGAGGAGAGGCCTTTGTCATCGGCGTGGGCCGATTCCCGCTCGGCAGGTCGGCCGGGATCTCCGCACGCTCTGGCGCCAACAGCCGAACCTCGGTTCTACGCCTCGAGCTTGGCGACCACGTAATCGACGGCATCGCGCACCGTCTTCAGGTCCTCGAGGTCTTCATCGTCGATGCGAAAGCCGACCGAGCGTTCGCTGAGCTCTTCTTCGAGCGCTTCCACGAGCTCGATCAGCGCCAGGGAATCAGCGTCGAGATCGTCGGCGAACGATCCACCCTCGGTGATGGTGGATGGCTCGACCTCGAGGATGTCCGCGAGGCGGTCACGGATCAGCTCGAACACCTGTTGGCGGTCCATGGGACCTCGTTCTACATGAGTCTCGGCGGGCATCGCGCCGGGATAGTAGCGGAGTTGGGGTTCAGGCCGGAGTGACGGCGGCGCGAACCTTGGCCACGAGGTCTTGTTCGATCATGTCCTTGGCGGCCTTCACGGCGTTGACGATGGCCTTGGTGCCCGACGAGCGTGTCGGGGTCGAGGTCCTCGGCCAGTGGCAGCAGCAGCGGCAGCAGCGTCTCGGAGGCGGTGATGGCTTCGGGGCTGCTCATCATGGCGGCGAAAACGGCATCGCGGAGGAACTTCATGCCGCCTTCAAGGGTCTTGAGGGCCACGTTGCCGGTGAAGCCGTCGGTGACCACGACGTCGATGTCGTCGCTCAGGAGATCTCGCCCCTCGACGTTGCCGACGAAGCGAATACCGGGGGCCGCCGACAGGAGCCCGAATGCCTCCTTGGTGAGCGGGGTGCCCTTCGACTCCTCCTCACCGATGTTGAGGAGGCCGACCCGGGGTGACTCGATGCCGTAACGGGCTCGGCAATAGGCCGTGCCCATCTGCGCGAACTGCACCAGCCACTGCGGTTGCACTTCGGCGTTGGCGCCGGCGTCGAGCAGGACCGTGGGCGTGAAACCGGGAACGGGAATCGGCGTGGCGATGGCGGGCCTGTTCACGCCGGTGATGCGCCCCATCCGCAGAAGTGCGGAGGCGACGGTGGCGCCCGTGTTGCCGGCGCTCAGCATGGCGCTCGCCTTGCCGTCG
>JBKJLN010000054.1:0-8566 GCA_046596935.1 Acidimicrobiales bacterium | reverse complement strand
GTTCCGGAAGGTCGCCCGGGCCGGTCGGTGGGGGGCCACCGTGGCCGCCGTAGCCGTCGGTGGCCTGACGACCGTGGTCGGTTACCAGGCCGTCGGGGCTGCCGACGTCCGTGGACCCGGCGCCGTGATCGCAACCGGCGATGCCGGATACTTCGGGGCGGCCACTGGCAACGCCGTCACTGGCATGGCCCGCACGCCGAGCGGCGACGGCTACTGGGTCACCAGCAACCGCGGTGCCGTGTTCGCCTTTGGGGATGCAACGTTCCACGGCTCGCTCCCCGTCGGGGCGTCGACCGACATCGTCGACATCGCCTCGACGCCCGACGGCAGCGGTTATTGGCTCGTCGCCGGTGACGGCTCGGTCCGCAACTTCGGCACCGCCCTCGATCTCGGATCGGTCGGCACCACGCCGCTGAATCAACCGATCGTCGGCATGGCCGCCACCCATTCGGGCCTCGGCTACTGGCTCGTCGCCGGTGACGGCGGCGTGTTCGCGTTCGGTGACGCCCAACTCGTCGGCTCGGCCGGTTCGCTCGCGCTCAAGCAGCCGATCGTGGGAATGGCGCCGACGCCCACGGGCGCCGGCTACTGGCTCGTGGCCCGCGACGGCGGCATCTTCACCTTCGGAGATGCTGTTTTCAAGGGCTCGGCCGCAAGCCTCCGCCTGCTCGAGCCGATCGTCGGCATCGCCTCGACGCCCTCCGGCGACGGCTACTGGGTCGTCGCCCGTGACGGCGGCGTCTTCACCTACGGCGACGCCCGCTTCCACGGTTCGCTCGCCGGTACCGGATCGGGGCCCGTCGTCGACATCGACGCCACCGCCACGGGTGCAGGGCATTGGGTCACGACCGGTGGTCGCTACCTCGGCGACTTCGAGCTCACGTGCTACTCGTTGCGGGGCACCACGGCCTCGGGCAAACCGGTGAGTCGCCAAGGCGTGGCCGTCGATCCCCGGGTCATCAAGCTCGGCACCGAGATCTACATCGGTGGCGAAGGCACCCGCACGGCCATCGACACCGGCGGCGCCATCAAGGGAAACCGCATCGACATCTGGCGCCCCTCGACGGCGGAGTGCCGCAACTTCGGTCGCAAGACGGTGCCCGTGTTCTCACCGAACTAGCCGGGACCGCGAACGCTCGCTCAGCGGGCGGCGAGGAGCAGCCAATCGCCGGGCACACCCTTGAGCTGGTGGACGCCACGGTCGTCGAACTCGATCCCACTGCCAGCGACCAGATCTCGCACTGCCGAGGACGTCAACACTTCGCCGGGTCGAGCGAGAGCGGCCACACGAGCGCCGATGTGCACGGCGATGCCGGCCAGGTCGTCCCCGCGAACCTCGCACTCGCCGGTGTGTACGCCGGCCCGGACCTCGACGCCGAGACGGCCGGCGCTGCCGACGATGGCCTGGGCACAACGGATGGCACGGGCCGGACCATCGAACCGGGCCAGGAAGCCGTCGCCGGTGGTATTCACCTCTTGGCCCCGATGACGAATCAATTCGGCCCGCACGATCCGGTCGTGATTGTCGAGCGTTTCGCGCCAAACGTGGTCACCGAGTTCGGCGGCGCGAAGGGTCGAGTCGACGATGTCGGTGAACAGAACAGTGGCGAGGACGCGGTCGGCCTCGAGCGCCGGCATGGCTTTCGAACCGGTGATGAACTCTTCGACGATGTCGAAGGCGTCATCCTCGGCGCCGGGCGTGAGGTTGAAATGCCAGTCACCCGGCAATTCCTCGCGGCGAGCGTTCGGAATCAGCGATGCCAGCTCGACGACTCCGCCGCGTCGCACGATCGGATCGTCGGTTCGGTGAAACACCAGCGTCGGCGCGCTGATGAGGGGAAGCACGGGCCTCACGTCGAGGTCGAGGTTCATGCGCATCAAAGACGCCGCCATGCGGGGGGTGGCCGAGTAGCGCTCGAGCTGTGCAAGGCGCTGCTGGTCCGGCTGATTGCCGACGCGCACGAATCGGGCCAGCAATTGACCGCTGCCCCATCGCTCTTCGGTCAGCGCCGTGATCCGCTCCTTGACCTCGATCGGCAGATCCGGGCTCCCGCCGGCCGGTGCCCACAGCACCAGCGACGTGACTCGCTCGGGGTAGGTGGCGGCGAACATCGCCGCCATGGAGGCGCCTTCAGAGACACCGACGAACGCAGCCGACTCCACCCCGGCCGCATCCATCACGGCGCGGAGATCGTCCATGCGGTCCTCGAGCGTCGCCGGCATCGCAATGCGGTCCGATAGCCCGGTGCCGCGTTTGTCGAGAATCAGTACCCTCGCGAATCGAGCGAGCCGCTTGACGGTCGCGCCGCTCCACGGTGGCTCGAGTTGGAGCTCGAGGTGGGTTGCAAACGGCGGTGTGAACACGACGTCGATCGGCCCGTCGCCCCAGACTTGATACGCAATGTTCAGTTCACCGGATTTGGCGTACATCGTCGTCGGCTGATCCATCTCGTCCTCTCGGGAATCGTGTCACGAAGTCCCCCCGTCAGACGCAGCCACCTCGAAGTCGACCCGCAAACTGCACCGTGGGTCGAGGTCGACGACCCACGCGAAATGTTCTTGGACGAGGCTGATCTCGAGCGTGTGGGTGCCGACCGAGTTCGGCAACACGACGTCGAGGTCGACGTCGGCCGACCCGCCAGGTGGAACCGGGGAATCGAAGGTGGCGCGTCCGGCCTCGGGTCCGCCGACCCAGCGAGCACCGATGTTGACCGGGTGGTACACGAAATCGGGCGACAGCCACCACCGTGATCGGTTCTCGACGTGCACTCGCAGCGAACGTTCGGTCCCGGCCGCTCCTGCCAACGTTGCTCCCGGCTCGAGCGACAGACCCACCGGCGCAGTGATGACGAAGTTGTGGAGATCGGGTGGGGTGGCACTCGCCGCTGCGGCCCGCAGCCGCCGGAGGTGTTGGCGTGCCTTGATGGCAGGGCCGATGCGGCGACGATCCTCGTAGCCGACGAGGTCGACGACCCCCTCGGCGGCGAGGGTGAGTTCGAGGTGCTCGTCCGATTCCAACGGAATGATCTCGCCGCCCGGGCGGAGGATGCCGACGGTGTGCACCATGGTGGCCAACTGGGCCCGTAGGGCGGAGAAACTCGTCGAGGAGACGCGTCGAAGCGACGCAACGTTGCACTCGGCCACGACGAGAGGATGGAAACGGGCGATCGTGCGCACGGCCCCATCGAGCACAGCGGGTTCCGCGCCTTCGACGTCGATCTTCAGCACGTCGAGACGCGGCAGCGAGTGCTCCTCGGCCCACGAATCGATCGAGCGGCAGGCGACTTCGACGCCGCCGGCGGCGGCGATGTGGGCGCCGGCGGGGTAGTCGGGGTTGTCGTCGAAGCGGAGGGTGCCGTCCGAGGCCGACACAGCGGCTTCGACGATCTCGACGTTCGTCCGTCCGGCCACGTTGAGACGCAGGTAGCGGAGGTTCTCGGCGCCAGGCTCGAATGCCACCACGCGCCCGTTGTCGGCGAGGTCGGCGGCCAGCACGGTGAGGACGCCGATGTTGGCACCCACGTCGAGGATGACCCCGTCGGCGGGCACCCGGGCAAGGAGGAGGGCGCTCACCTCCTCGGCGTATCTCCCGTCGTGATCGGCGATCGAGAGCAGCACGCCCGCATCCGTCTCGCTACCGACGATGTCGTACGAGCGGCCGTCGACGGGGCGGAATGTGACGGTGCGATCGCCCACCTCCGGACTCTAGGTGGCCCGTCTTCCCATCCCCCGAACGGGCGGTGACGGTCCAGGCGGTGCCTAGTCACTACACAAACCGGATTTCTGGTCGATAGTTACTCCGTGGCCAACATGAAGAACACCCAGGTCGCCAAGCGAGCTCGCGGGCCGCGCCTCGGAGAAATGCTCCTCGCGCGCGGCATCATCTCCGAGGAGCAACTCGAAGAAGCGCTGCGAGAACAGCAGGCCAGCGCCGAGCGCCTGGGAACGATCCTCGTCGGGCGAGGGTATGTGGGGGAGGTCGAACTCGTCCGCATCCTGGCCGAGCACTTCGGTCTCGAGTTCGTCGACCTCGAGGATCGACCGATCGATCCCTCGGCCGTCCAACTGGTCAAGGAGTCGTTCGCTCGGTACCACCAGCTCCTTCCCTTCGCCAGCGAGGGCGACCAGCTGCTGGTGGCGATGGTCAACCCGACCAACGTGTTCTCGCTCGATGACGTCCGCTCCGTCACCGGCAAGGACGTGCGGCCGATCATGGCCGAGCCCGGCCAGCTCTTGCGGGCCATCGACCGGGTGTGGGGTGTTGCCGACGCCGACGAGGCCGTGCTGCGCATCGAACAGGACGACTTCGAAGACGACGCCGAAGTGTCGTTCTCGGCGACCGCCGCCGCCGAGGACGCTCCCGTCATCCAGTTCGTGAATCAGCTGATCCAGCGAGCGGTGACCGAGCGGGCCTCGGACGTCCACCTCGATCCGTCCGAGCGGGAGATGCAGGTGCGATTCCGCATCGATGGCGTCCTCCACGCGGTGATGCAGGTGCCCCGGGCAGCCCAGGCAAGTGTCGTCAGTCGCATCAAGATCATGGCGGAGATCAACATCGCCGAACGGCGGCTTCCTCAAGACGGCCGGATCTCCCTGAACATCAGCGGGAAGGCCGTTTCCTTGCGGGTGGTCACGCTTCCGACGGCCTATGGCGAGGCCATCGTCATCCGGGTGTTGGAGGAGTCGGAAGGGGTCCGGTCGCTGACCGACCTCGGCATGGCGCCGGGAGCGCTGAAGCTGTTCGAAGCGTCGTTCCGGCGGCCGTGGGGAGCCATCATCGTCACCGGCCCGACGGGTTCGGGGAAGTCGACGACGATGTACGCGACCCTGGCCGAGCTGAACCAACCGAGCCGCAACATCATCACCGTCGAGGATCCGATCGAGTACCGCTTGGCCGGCGTCAAGCAGATGCAGGTGAACCGCAAAGCCGGGCTCGGGTTCCCGACGGCCTTGCGTTCGATCCTCCGGGCCGATCCTGACGTCGTGATGATCGGCGAGATGCGCGATCCGGAAACGGCGAAGATCGCCTGCGAGGCGGCCCTCACGGGCCACCTCGTGATCACGTCGCTCCACACCAACGACGCCACCTCGACCCCGGTGCGCCTCCTCGACATGGGCATCGAGCCATTCATGGTGACTTCATCGCTCAATTGCATCGTCGCCCAGCGGCTCGCCCGGCGGCTGTGTGAGCGATGCAAGGAGCCGTACGACCCCGGGCTCGAGAAGGACGCCGAAGTCGTGCTGCCCGACTGGCTGTACGAGGGGAAGGGTCACACGTTCTTCCGGGGTATCGGTTGCAACGCCTGCGCGAACACCGGGTACCGCGGTCGGATCGCCATCCATGAGGTCCTCGAGATGTCCGACGAGATCGATCACCTGGTGGTCACCAATGCCACGCCCCGCGAGATCCAGCAGTTGGCAGTCGACCAGGGCATGGTGACGATGCGCGAAGACGGGCTCCAGAAGGCGGCGTCGGGCGAGACCAGTCTGGAAGAGGTCCTCCGGGCCGTCGGCTAGTTCGGCGAGAATAGGGGCGTGGCCAACGACGAACTCCCGCCGTCAGAAGGCAGCCACGACCCCCAACTCGAGCTGTTCGGTGGTGCCGCTCGTGGCCAGATGAAGAAACGACCCATCCGAAACCGGGAGGATGGCGCCGAGCCGGAAGCCGCCGTCGATCCGTCCGTGATGGGATCCGAGTTGTACCGGCGCACGGTGGCCGCCGCCGAGGCCGAGCGGGCACGCGTGCTCGACGACGTCCGCCGGAGGCAAGAGGAGATTCGCCGAGTCGAACGCGAGACCGGGAGCGGGCTCGTGCGCCAGCGTCTCGAGGCGGAGCGACAAGCTCGCCGGCTGCAGGCCCAAGCCGAGGACGAGGCCGTTGTCATTCGACGGCGGGCGGCCGAAGCTTCGGAGCGGGTCCAGGTCGACGCTGAGGCGATGGCAGGCCGGATTCGCAGCCTCGCCGAGTCCGACGCCCACCAGATCCGAATCGATGCAGCCGCGGAGGCTGCGACCGACGCCGAGCGAGAACTCGAATCGGGGCGCCGGCGTGGAATCGAGGCGGCGGCGACGTTGGTGGCCGAGGCGGAGGAGCAGATCGCCCGCATACGCACCGATCTGCGGAGCGAGGCCAAGCGGGCCCGCAGCGAACTCGATCGTGAGCGTGAGGCCCTCCGCAACGCCCACGAAGCTGCTCTTGCGGCCGTGGCGCACCAAGAGGCTGCCCTTGCGTCCAGAGAGGTCGAGTTCGGGACCGCCCACGCCGACGCGCTCAACGCGTTCGGTGAACATCGACGCCAGGTCGAAGCGGAGTTGGCCGCCCGTCATGAAGCTGCCGTCGCCGCCGTCGAGACCCGCCAGCGCGACCTCGAGTCGCAACTCGCACAACGCGCAGCTGCCCTCGAGGGAGAGCACCTCGCGGCGCTGGCAGTGCTGGAGGAACGCCGGCGTGCGATCGAAGCCGAAGCCGCCGAACGACACGAGCGTTCCCTTGCCGAAGCTGCAGGCCACCAGCGGGCACTCGAGCGTGAACTCGCCGACCGGGCGGTGCAACTCGACCAGCGCCACGCCGAGGCAATGGTCGAGCTCGACACGCAGCGAGCCGCCTTGGCGGCCGAGATCGCTCGAGCCGGTAAGGAAGCGCAGGCCGAACTCGAAGAAGCCCGACAGGCTCTGCGGGAGGCGAGCGATCGCCGCCAGCGCGAGTTCGCCGACGCCATGGCGGCGCTGGAAAATCAGCAGGCCTCCCAACGCGCAGCTTCAGAGGAGGCGCGAGCTCGTCTCCTCGCCGATGCTGCGACCGAAGTCGAGGAGTGGCTCGACGAGGCCCAAGAAGAACGTCGCCTCATCGTGGAGGGTGCGGCCACAGCGGCGCGAATCGAGGCCGACCGGATCGTCGCCGATGCCGCCGGCCGGGCCGAGCGAGAGGTCGACCGCATCCGTGCGGACGCAGCAACCGAGCGCGAGGCCCGACGGGTCGAGGCGGAGGAGGCGATCGAGGCCCTCCTCGCTCGAGCCGCGGTACGCGCCGAGGAGGTCGTGGCTGCGGCAGCAGCCGAGGGCGCTCGGATGGTGGCCGAGGCGAGCGTCGACGCCGAACGCATCCGCAGCGAGGCGGACGCCATCCGCGCGGCTGCACTCGAAGCGGCTGAGCGGCTGCACGCTGCTGCTGCGGAAGAGGTCGAGCGACTGCGCGCCGCTGCGCTCGACGACGGCGAGCGCCTCCGCAGGGCTGCGGTCGAGTCCGGGCGACTCGAGGTCGAACGTATGCAGGAAGACGCCGACCATCGCATCGCCGCCGAGACCGAAGTGATTCTTGCGGCGGCCAACGAACGAGCGGGCGACCTGCTCGCAGCCGCCGACAACCACGCCCGCGAGATCAGAGAAGAGGCGCAAGCGGAGGCGGCCGCGCAGCGAGCGGAAGCGGCTGCGGCGGCAGACGCTCTGATGGACGAAGCTCAGGGTGAAGCCAATATCGTCAAGGCCGAGGCGGCGACGGTGTTCGCACGGCGCCTCCGCGAGGCGGCCCTCCTGCTGGAGGCGACGACCGAAGCATCCTCCACCCTCGAATCCACGGCGCCACCGTCGGCGAACTCGCCGTCCGAGTCGCCGGCGCTACTCGCGCCTGGGGGGTCCCCTCGGCCAGCTCCGGGCCCGGCCGCCGATCCCGTATCGGCCCCGTCGGCCGAGCACGATGTTCCGATACCGGCCCCGATCGAGCGAGTGGCCGGACCGATCCGCCTCCCGATCGATCGCGAGCCGCTGATCGGGTCACGGAGCCGCGATCGGGCCGTTGCCACTCCTCGGGCCCCCGGGTTCGTTCTCGAGCCAGTGGGGGCCGACGCGGGCGAAGCGATGGTCGACGACGATGATCAGCCCCGACGTCGCCGGTTCTCGCGTCTCTTCGGAGGGCGCTGACAAGCCACGTCAGCGAAGGCCGAGGCTCCGCGAACATCGTGGCCATTGGCCCCATCCAGCCCTCGACTGCAGCCGCCTGGCCGCACCCAACTGGACTTCATACGAAGAGTCCACCGGGTTGCCACTCATTCCCAGGGCGTGCCAGGTGGCGACGCTGAACTGGAAGGCACCGAAGTACAAGCCGCTCGCACTCCGGGCCGCCGGGTTGCCACCCGATTCACAACGAGCCAGCGCGGCCCAGACGCCCTCGTTGCCTCCACCAGCCGAAGATCGGGTCGCACGGGCCGGTGCGCGCACCCGTTGCGCGCGATCGTCGGTGGGCGACGGGGGCGGAGGAGCGACGGCCACCGTGCGGGGCAGGGGGACCGAGACACGCGCAAGGTCGAGGGTCGTGGCGCGCGGGCCGGACGATGCGGCCGACGGACGGTCGGCAGCACGTGAGGAAGTCTGGGCGCCCCAATGGGCGGAGGCGAGGAGGCCGACGAACATGCCGACCATCGCCAGGCGTCGCATGTGCCTGAACGGTCCTTGAGTTGCGGCGTGGACGGAGTCCGGACGGACCGCGCCAGCAAGCACCGCATGAAGGGTTGCCGAAATTCTGCCCTCGGCCGAGAGCGAGGAAACGTTGGATAGCGTGGTGTGCCAAACA
>JBKJLN010000095.1:0-11195 GCA_046596935.1 Acidimicrobiales bacterium | reverse complement strand
CCAGCGCGAGGCCGGCTGTCCCGGCCCAGAGCAACGCTCGCGAGACCACGCTGCCGCGCCATCCGAGGCTCCCGACCACGAGGCCGACGATTCCCGCCCCCCGCACGGCGGCAAGAGCGCCGGCCGAAACATCGACGAGGGAGCCCTGCAGAAAGGCCGCCATCGCCAGGACGAAGAATCCCGCCCCGAGGGAGACACGGGCGGTGCGACTCGTGGTCACCGGCTCGCCGCGCAACAGGACCAGCGCGACACCGGCGAGCGCCACCAGGAAGATGGTGAACGACGCCGCGAACTGGTACTGCGCGGAGAATGCCGGCACGCCTATCGGCCCCCGGTCATGACATCCGCTCGTACGACAACGACCGCCTCACCCAGCAACCGCGCCTCCTGGACGGGACTCGTCGATGCTAACCCGGCGCGGCGGCGACGACCGTCGGGCCGGCATCGAGACCGCCACCCAACGAGGTCAGCGCCGCCAGTGCTTCCTGGACCGTCGTGACCTTGATCACGAGGAGCTTCTTCCCGGCCCGCGCCTTGGCCGTCTCGTACTCGCCGGCCGGAACGATGAAGACGTCGGCACCCGCAGCCCGAACCGCCGACGTCTTCTGGGCGACGCCTCCGACATCTCCGACCGAGCCATCGAGTTCGATGGTGCCGGTCACAGCCACCTTCCGACCACCGGTCAACTCGCCCTCCGACAGCCGGTCGATCACGCCGAGCGTGAAGGCCAGGCCGGCCGACGGGCCACCGATGTTGGCACTCTCGATCTTCACGTCGACGGGCAGGTCGAACTTTCGCTTGAAGGTCTGGAGCAGAACGCCGAGGACCGGTCGGTTCGCCTGCTGCGGATCCGCGGCGAGAGGAATCGTCACCTGGCGGGGTCGGGCACCGTCGGCGTCGACGACATCGAGCGTCACGGAATCGCCGGCCTTCTTCGAGCGAATCATGGTGGTGGCGTCGGTCACGAGCGCGACCGGCTTGCCATCGACGGCCTTGATCACGTCGCCTGGCTGCAATCGTCCCTCGGCGGGGAACTGCGGAAGGACCCGTTCGACCACTGCTCCCTCGCCCTGTTCCTTCACATCGTTGCCGAGCAGCCGGAGGGCGACGACGATGGCGTTCTCCTTCGACTGGTCCATCACCTGGAAGTTCAGCTGTCGATACTGCTGATCGGACGTGTCCGGAGGGAGGATCTTCTCCTCGGGCACGACGTCGACATCCGAGCGAAGCCAGCCGACGAGGGCCTGGACGGGATGGACCTGCTGGAGGCTGATCGTGGTCAGGAGGACCTGGCCCTTCGGCGGAAAGGACGGCGCCTTGCCCGTGTCGATCAACGGCGTCACGTTCCTGGCCGAGCCCGGGGCGAGGGCGTAATACGGCAGTGCCAGGTTGAAGGCGACGACCACGATGCCGAGGAGCAGCGTGAGTCCGATCGTGAGACCGAGCCACGGATGCCTTGCCGGGGGCTCGACAGGCTCCCAGCCGAGAGGGCTCCGCACTACCATCTCCGTCGTCGTGTTCACCTGCGCGTCCTGCCTCGTGGTCAGCGGAGTCGGCGCTCAGCCTGTCATGGACCGCCGTCCTATCGGCCGCGCTCTGGACATCGGCAGATGAGCTTCGAGCGCGACGAGGAGCCGACCGCAGCGTTCACTCCGAACTGGGACCCGCTCTGGGACGACGAGTCGCCATGGCCGCCGGTGCCCACCCCGGCGCTCGACCGCACCCAGCCCGAACCGCCTCCGTCCACGCCGGTAGTGGACTCGGGCCCGCCGGCTCTCGAGACAGTCGAACCGCCCGAAGAACCCGTTCCGCCCGTCTTGCTCGACGATGTCGAGCCTGCGGGGCCTGTCTTCCGGCCAGCCGTTCCCCATCGCGCGCCGGTCGGGCGCACGAGGCGGGTCCTGTCGCGGTTCCGGTCAGCGGTGGTGCTGGCGATCGTCGTGGTGTTGTCCGGCGTCGCCATGGCGGTGGCCTTCGGCGTCGCCGTCGGTGTCTTCGGGCTCGTGCTGAAGAAGACGGTCGGCGGCTAGCTCTTTCCGAAGAGTCCGAAGCGACCGCCGTTGGCGGCGCCCACCCCGGCGGCAGCCGGCTCGGGCTTTTCCGCAACAGGTGCAGCCGCCGACGCCGGTGCCGATGCCGCCACCGGGGCGACGGCCGGCGGGGCCGCCGGTGCCGGAGCAGTGGCGACCGGGGCGGCGGCAACAGGTGCCGAAGCGACCGCAGGCGCCGGTGCCGGCGCAGCCGCAGGAGCGGGCTTGGCCTCCTCGGCCGCGACCTCGACGCGGTAGTACGTCTTCACCTCGATCTTGACCTCTTCCATCCGGAAGATGCGGGCGTCACCGCCCTGACCCGCGTTTCGAAGTGTCTCGACGTGCCTCGCTGCGTCCTCCAGGTTCTCGACCTGATGAAACACGGGCTGTCCGTCGACCGAACGATAAATGACCATGTGCGACATGCCTGCTCCTTTCCGCACCGAATGCATCGGAGGCCAAGGGGCCGGTCTTGAGGATTGTCTCGCCGGTCCGGCGAAATGGACGGTTTCGTTACCCCTCAGCCGGTGCGGGCGACGGCTCGGCCGGAGCAGGAGGCGGGGGTGAACCGTCGGCCGCCTTCAGGACGCCTCGCACGACATACCGCTGCTTGGCCGACCCCGGGGGATGGCAGGCGAAGAGCGTCACGGTCGGCTCCGCCGTCGGATTGATGATGTCGATCCGGGTCGGCGCCACGATCTCCGAGCCCGTCATTACATAGCGGCTTCGGACGCCGTTGACGGTGAAGATGATCTCGTCACCCGGCGTCAGTTCGTTGATCCGCCGGAAGGGGTGGGTGTGGGTGACGCGATGACCGGCGAACACGGTGTTGCCGCCCTCACCAGGGAGGGGCGTGCCCGGCCAGTGGCTCGGCCCGAAGTCGATGTTGCGCAGCGTGATGCCGTGCATGATCTTGTGCGACAGCCCGATCTTGGGGATCTCGATGGTGCCGATCTCGATGATCGGTTCGGGCGCATACGAGTCTTTGGGCACGCTGATGGCGGCGCGACCCGAGTTCGGGGGGACGGTGCCGCGAGGGGTTGCCGGTTCCTCGGCAACGACCTCTGGAGCGGCGGTCGTCGTGGTCGTCGACGCCTCGGTGGTGGACGGGGCAGAGGCGGTCACGATCAGAGGCGAGTCGGCGACCGCCTGCGCTGGCTCCGTGCGGTCGACGACGGCAACGGTGATCCCGGCGAAGAGCAGCAGCCCCGAAACGATCAGCAGGAGGAAGCGTCTGGAATCGGACATGTGCCGGTCATTGTCGCGCCTCCGCTGGCGGATTGGTCCGCGACCTTGGGACCATGGCACGACGTGGATGACAGCCTCGATGTGACCGAGCGGCGACGCCAGGCCGCCGTGGCCGGACACACCGGTGACGGTGCGTTGGCCCGGTCGTTCCTCACTGACGCCGCCCCCTCGGTCCGGGCGACGGCCCTCGGCGCCCTCAGTCGCCTCGGCGTGCTCACCTCGGAAGAGCTGCGAGCCGGCCTCGCCGACGCCGCCTCCTCCGTTCGCCGCCGCGCCGCCGCCGAGGCCCGCCACCGTCCGGAGATCGACCTCGTGCCCCTGCTGGCCGACGACGACCCCCTCGTCGCCGAGGTTGCCGCGTGGGCGCTGGGTGAGCGAGCCGACGTCGGTGCGGTGGGCGCTGCTGCCGTCGCCCGCTTGGTCGCCACGGTCGAGACCCATCCCGATCCGCTCGTGCGGGAGGCCGCCGTCGCCGCCCTCGGGGCGATCGGCGACGAGGCCGGCCTTCCCGCGATCCTCCGAGCGACCAGCGACAAGCCGGCTGTCCGTCGACGGGCCGTGCTGGCCCTCGCTCCCTTCGACGGAACCGAGGTCGACGCCGCATTGCAACGGGCGCTCACCGACCGCGACTGGCAGGTCCGTCAGGCCGCGGAGGACCTGCTGACCGACTAGGCGAGACCTACCGGTTCTCCTCCATGAACATCACCCGGAGCGACTCGAACGCCTCGATGCACTTCCCGGCACCGAGCACGACGCATTCGAGGGGCTCGTCGACGAGGTGGTCCGGCAGATCGGTTTCTTCAGCCAGGCGCTGATCGAGGCCTCGCAGCAACCCGCCGCCGCCGACGAGGTGGATGCCTTGGGCGATCAGGTCCTGGGCCAGTTCGGGGGGTGCCATGCCGAGGCACTGGATGACCGAGTCGACAATGGCACTGACGTGCTCTTCGAGAGCGTCGCGCACCTCTTCGGGCGAGAGGACGACGGTCTTGGGGAGCCCCGTCATGAGGTCCCGACCGCGCACCTCGGCCTTCACCTCGTCGTCGGTGGCGTGGGCCGACCCGATGGCCACCTTGATCTCTTCGGCCGTCCGCTCGCCGATGGCGATGCCGTACTCGCGGCGCACGAAGGTCTGGATGGCCGTGTCCATGTCGAAGCTTCCGACGCGGATCGCCTGGAGCGCCACCGTGCCCCCCAGGGAGATGACGGCGGTCTCGCTGGTGCCTCCGCCGACGTCGACGATCATGTTGCCGAGGGGTTCACCGATGGGCAGGCCGGCTCCGATCGCGGCGGCCATCGGCTGGTCGATCAAATAGGCGTCGGTGGCTCCGGCCCGACGGGCGGCCTCCTTGACCGCCCGCTTCTCCACCGAGGTGATGGCCGACGGCACGCAGATCAACACACGCGGGCGATTGAAGCGGGAGATCCCGGCGCGACTGAGGATGATCCGGATCATGCGCTCGGTGATGTCGAAGTCGGTGATGGCGCCGCCGCGCAGCGGTCGGACGGCCTGGATGTAGCCAGGAGTGCGACCGATCATCTGCCACGCCTCGTGCCCCATCGCCAGCACGTCCTGGGTCTGGATGTTCAAGGCGATGACGCTGGGCTCGTTGAGGACGATGCCCTGCCCCTTGGCGTAGACGAGGGTATTGGCCGTGCCGAGGTCGATGGCGAGGTCGCGTGCCACCGGGGCCTACTGCGGTCTCGTTGTGCCGGATGGCGGGACGACGCGCGTCGGCGGCCGACCCGGTTCGGGCCGCACCTCCGGGGCGAGCGCCTTGAGCTCTCGTTGGAACTCTTCGATCCCGGCATTGAGGGAGGTCGGCTTGCGATTGCGCAGGTAGATCACCAGGCAGCCGAGGACGCTCAAGACGATGGCGATGCCCAGGTAGAGAAGGTTGCTCACGACGGCTGCCCCACTTCGGTCACCGCTTCGGCCCCGAGACCCCAGCCCTCGCCGCCCTCCCAGGATTCCTTCTTCCAGATCGGAACGGAGGCCTTGAGCGAATCGATGGCGAAACGTGCAGCGGCGAAGGCATCGGGGCGATGGGGAGACCCGACGACCACGACTACCGCGACCTCGGTCAGGGCTATCCGACCCACGCGATGGAGCAACACGATGCGGCCCACGTCGGGCCAGCGGGCTCGGATCTCGTCGCAGAGCACCAAGAGGCGAGGCTCGACGTGCTCGGTGTAGGCCTCGTACTCGAGCCAATCGACGCCCGTTCGTCCCTCCGCGTGATCACGAACGGTGCCCGTGAACAACACCTGACCGCCGCACTCGGGCGTCTGTGTCCAGAGCAGTGCGGCTTCGACCGGAAGGCGCTCGCCCGACAGACCAACCCAGTTGGCAGCGTCGTCCGGGGGCGTCAACACCCCTTCATGGTACGAGGAGGGGCGACCGGCCGGTGGACAGACCCCCCGGTATCGTTGGACCGTGGAGTGGGACGAGGAAGGCCTCGATGACGAGCGGCCTTCGCCCTTGCTCCCCGCCGACGATCGGCTCTGGCGCCACCCGTCGGAGGTCGCCGCACCGGCTCGCCTCCAACGAACGACCGAAGCTCCCCCACGGATGGTCACCGTCGTCGCACTGACGAGCTGCATCTCGATGCTCCTGACCCTCGGTCTCGTCGCCGTCGTCCGTCCGTTCCGGGAGGTGCCGTCCGACGAGCGGGCGGCCGCAGCGGAGACACCGAGCGGGGGCATCGAGAGCATTGCCGACGTGGCTGACCTGACCACACGGCTTCGTCCCGCCATCGCCCAGGTCGCCGCCCACCAGCCAGGTGGCGGAGACTCCTGGGGGTCGGGCGTGATCTTCCGAGAAGACGGGATGATGCTCACGACGCATCACCTCGTCGAGGGCGCCGACGCCGTTCGGGTCGTGCTCGACGACGGGCGTGAGTTGGAAGCTCGCGTGGTCGGCGCCGACCGCGAGACCGACATCGCCGTCGTCGACCTCGCCGGTGATCACTTCCCCACGGCCCCCCTGGCCGAGGGTCGTGGAACAATGACCGCAGGACAGGCCGCCATCACGATCGGGGCGCCTCGGAGCTCGCTGCCGAGTGGTCCGCTCGTCCGCCTGACGGTCGTGAGTGCGACCGGTCAGGAAGCTGGAGTCGATGGCCGACGCTTGGTCGACATGCTGCGCATCGATACGGCCATGGCCCCCGGGTGCGACGGCGGAGCGGTCGTCGATCGCCATGGCAACGTGATCGGGATCTCGGCCATGAACGTCTCGAACGCGGATGGCCAGTTCGGCTACGCCACCCCGATCGACGTCGCCAAAGCCGTGGCCGACGAACTGATGCGAGCCGGGCGGGTGAGACGCAGTTGGATCGGGGTCGAGGGGGCCACCGGTGAGGGCGGCGTGATCGTGGCCAGCGTGTTGCCGGACAGCCCGGCGAGCGCCAGCGGCATCGAGGCCGGCGACGTGATCGTCGCCGTCGACGATCGACCGATCGTCACCATGGCGGCGCTCGTCGTCCACCTCCGCACCTTCCGTCCCGGCCGTCCGACGACGTTGGTCGTTCTTCGCAGCGGCGATCGGCGATCCATTGCCATCACCCTCGGGGAACGTCCGGCCTGAGCGACGTCAGCCGACTGCGGTGACTCGGGACCTTCGCCTCGCCGCCCGCACGGCGACGAACGCGCCGGCGCCGAGCGCGGCCAACGTGACGCCGACCACACCCAAGGCAAGCTCCTGGCGACGCTTGGGACTCAGCTCCCGCCACCACGACCCTTTCCTGGCATCAACGAGGGCTTCTTCATTGGTGTGGACCGGCGACCAACCCGTCGCCGTGAGGCGATCGTTGGCGACGACCCAAGGATGCACGAGGTAGGGCCCGGCCGCCGGAGGCGCCCCACCCCAGCCCATGCGCCACGCCCAGCGCCCGGCCGGACCGGCCAGTCGGTCCGGGAGCGGGATGGTCAAGCCCGACGACGCCAGCGCTCGCGCCGTTTCGCCGCCGACGTGACCATCGGGAGCCACGTTGTAGGCACCGTCGAGGCCCCGCAACACGGCGTGGACGAAGGCGGACGCAGCATCATCCACATGAAGGAATTGCACGGGCGGCAGTGCCTCGCCCCGCCGCAGTCTGGACGGCCGACCGAGGGTGGTCGACTCCCAACTCTCTCCTCCAGGCGACAGCACTGGCGCCGTGCGCAGGATCGCGGCCGTGGAGCCCGGATGGTCGTCGCGCCACTCACTCACCCGCCGCTCGGCCTCGGCGTGTTCGATGGCGAAGGAGAAGCCGGGATTCGGCCGGAGGGGCACGTCCTCGGTCAGCGGCACCTGATTGTCGGACCACGCGCCGTAGACGGCGGCGCTCGACCGATATACGAACGTCCGGACACCCGCCGACCCGGCGGCATCGAGCACGGCGCCGATCGACGTCGCCCACCCGAGGTGCACGACCGCATCCGCGCCCTCGAAAGAACGCTTCAGCTCAGCCGACGGCGGCGCGACGTCGAGTGCAACCACCCGCTCGACGTCCGGATGCTGCTCGAGCTCGGCGACGACGCGGCGGCCGGTCCGGCCCTGAGCTCCGCTGACGACAACGCTGACCATGGGCCTACCATGCCCTCGTGAGCACCCCCGGTCCATTCGGCGGCGGCAATCCCTTCGAAGGCATGCCGATCTTCGGCGACCTGGCCAAGCTCTTCACCAACCAGGGACCGGTGAACTGGGACGTCGCCCGCCAGATCGGCGGCTTCATGGCCGCCGAGGGCCAGTCCGAGGGCAACGTCGACCCCATCGAGCGGATCAAGCTCGAGGAATTGGCGCGGGTGGCCGAACTGCAGATCGGCGACTTCACGGGGTTGCCCACGTCGATCGCCGGCCAGGCCGTGCGCATCCGGGCCACCAACCGAAGCGAATGGGCGGGCGCCACCCTCGAGGCCTACAAGCCCCTCTTCGAACGCTTGGCCACCTCCCTCGGCTCGAACCTCCAGACGCCGACGCTCGATCCGAGCGACCTCGACGTTCCCGGCGACAACGGCGACCCCGAGGCGATGCTCGGCAGCCTCATGGGCGTGATGGCGCCGATGATCCTGGGCATGCAGCTCGGCCTGATGGTGGGACACCTGGCCCGCCGGTCACTCGGCCAATACGACCTGCCCGTGCCGCGGACGATCTCCTCCGGTGACGAGCTGTTGGTCGTGGCCGCCAACGTCGACGAATTCGCCAAGGACTGGTCGCTCCCCCATGACGACCTCCGGCTCTGGGTGTGCCTCGACTCCGTCGCCCACCACGCTGTCCTCGGTTTGCCCCATGTGCGCAGCCGCTTGGAGGAGCTCCTGCTGGCCTACGCGTCGAGCTTCTCCCCCGACCCGTCGGCACTCGGCGATCGTCTCGGCACCATCGACCCCACCGACCAGAGCTCGTGGGAGCAGGTCTTCGGCGATCCCGAGTCGTTCCTCGGTTCGATCGAGTCCGACGAGCAGCGCCGCATCAAGCCGGCGCTCGAAGCATTGACGTCGACCATCGAGGGCTACATCGACTACACGATGGACGAGGTCGGCGGCCGGCTGATCGGGTCGTACGGGCAGTTGGCCGAAGCTCTCCGCCGGCGCCGGGTGGAGGCGAACACCGGCGACCGTTTCGTCGAGCGCCTCTTCGGACTCGAGGTCACGCAGAAGCAGTACGACCGGGGCGAGCGGTTCGTGCGTGGCATCGTCGAACGCAACGGCGCCGATGGCCTCACCCGGCTCTGGGCCTCAGCCCGCGAATTGCCCACCCCGGCCGAAGTCGATGCCCCGGGCCTGTGGTGGGAGCGCATCAACCTCCCGGAAGACTGACGGGCCGAGCCTCGACGATCCGGATCTCGGAGGAGGCGATCCTGCCGTCGACGAGGTCGAGGATCCCGAACGTGTGGTGCGGCTGGGCGCGACGCTCGGTCGGTGACCCTGGGTTGAAGAGCCGTTGCCCGTCGACGCCGTCGGCGTCCTCCGGGACGTGGCTGTGCCCATAGACCACGAGGTCACAATCGGGGAAGCGGCGGCGCATACGCATCGGACGCCCCTTCGTGGGCCCGCTGTCGTGGATCATGCCGATCCGAACGCCGCCGAGTTCTTCGATCCGCACCTCGGGAAGGAGGCCGGCAAGGTCGCCGTCGTCATTGTTCCCGAGCACGCCGAAGGTCGGCGCGAATCCCTCCAACTCATGGATGAGGTCGGCCGTCATGACGTCGCCGGCGTGGAGGATGGCCTCGGCGCAAGCCAGTTCTTCGTAGACCGCATCGGGGAGGCGTCGGCTTCCACCGGGCCGCAGGTGGGTGTCGGCAAGGACCACCAGGCGCACGCTGCGCTCCTACCCCGGCGGGGGACCATGCAGCAATAGCCCGAGAGGACTATTTCGGTCCCGCGCCCACTACTCGTGAGATTCCCTGCTCAAGCTCCACACGGTCCGTGACGAATGATTTGCATGTCCGACCTTTCGAATCTCCTTGGTGATGTGTACGGCGCAACCTCCTCCCCCGACGGGCCCCCTGTCCGCCACGAGCCGCCCGCTTCCGAGCGTGCGCCCGAGTGGTCATCGGAGAGCTCCCTCGACCGGGCCTTCACCGGCTGGGTCCCCGGCGAGGCTCCGAAGGCCGACGACGGACTGGCCGAGGCCCTGGCCTCCGCTCTCGCTCCGATCCCCGCTCCCGTGATCTCAGCCCCGGCGCCGATCGTCGCCCCCGCCCCGACGTTCGCCCCCCTGCCGGCGGCCTCGCTCGCCGAGAGCCTCTCCGAGATGACGCCTGCGGCGGCCCGCGCCCCGTGGACGGCCCCGATCAACCTGACCACGCCCTCCCCCGTCCTCGAGATGGCCGGCGTCGGCGCCGCTCGTTCATGGATGCCCGGCGACGACGACATCTTCCCGGCGGGCAAGAAGAGCAAGAAGTAACCCACCTCGGCGACGGACTGCCTTGCCACAAGAAGCCGCCCGCAAGGGCGGCTTTTTTGTTGGTCCGGCCGGGGCGCTACTGGCGAGCAGCAGCCTCGAACTTGTAACCGAGTCCGCGGATGGTGACGATCCGCCGGGGAGCCGATGGCGTCTCCTCGATCTTCGAGCGCAGCCGCTTCACGTGGACGTCGAGAGTCTTGGTGTCACCCACGTAGTGCGGCCCCCACACACGGTCGATCAGCGTCTCCCGGGTCAGCACCCGTCCGGCGTTGGCCAACAAGAGTTCGAGCAACTCGAACTCCTTGAGCGGCAGCGACACCGGCTCACCCCGCACCGACACCTCGTGGCGTTCGGGATCGAGGCGAACGTCGCCGATCTCGAGAGCGTCGCCGCTCACGGGACCGTCGTCGGTCGCTCGCGGAACGCGGCGGAGCACGGCTCGCATCCGGGCGACCAGTTCCCGCAGGCGGTAGGGCTTGGTGACATAGTCGTCGGCGCCGACCTCGAGGCCGACGACGGTGTCGATCTCGGCGCCTTTGGCCGTGACCATGATGATCGGCACGCGTGACTTTGTTCGGATCTCTCGGCAGACGTCGATGCCGGAAACCTTGGGCAACATCACGTCGAGAAGCACGAGATCGGGGCGCACGACGTCGAACAGGGCCAGAGCCTCGGCGCCGTCGCGTGCGACCTTCACCAGGAACCCCTCGCGCTTGAGCCCGACGACAAGCGCTTCGACGAACGACTCTTCGTCCTCGACGACCAGGATCGTGGATTGGGCTTCCGTCATGGGATCAACCTGCCTCTGCTGTCGAGGAGGAAACGGCCACCGGTCCTGGACCGGCAGGAAGTCGGAGGGTGAAGGTGGATCCTCGTCCCTCCTGGGACTGGACCCGCACCTCGCCGCCGTGGTTGCCGGCGACGTGGCGCACGATGGCCAAGCCGAGGCCCGTGCCGCCGGTGTCGCGAGCCCGAGCGCGATCCACGCGGTAGAAGCGCTCGAAGATGCGCTCGAGGTCGCGGGTGGGGATCCC